>JBKJPD010000087.1:0-3910 GCA_046595345.1 Pseudonocardia sp. | reverse complement strand
GTCTGGGTGGAGCACTACCGAAGCTCACTCGACCGGCTCGGTATCGATGCGGGCGGGCTGCTTACGGAGACAGCGGAGGGGGCCTGCGCGGCCCGGCAGCGGGCCTACACCCTGGTGGACCGCGTGCTGGCACGCGCCACCGGGGCGAGAGCCACGGCACTGACCGCGACCACCGACTTCACGGCGTCGACCACCCGGAAGTAGGCGACGGCGGACACGTTGACGTCGACGTTGACCGGAGGTCAAGATTCCTTACGACTGGATCGGCATGGTGACGGGTGGATTCGAGCGATCGTCGCAACACTGACCGGATCAGAATGCGCGCGCCACGCTGAACATATCCGCCGCTGACTTTCAGGCCAGGACCATACGAGGTCGGCCGTTGAGCCGGGCCTCGACTGCGCGCAGGTCCCGCAGACTGTGTGTAGTGAGATGGGTGCGTTTCGGGTGCCTCTGTGCTTGTCGAGGCGCGGGGTGGGATGTCGTCGAGTCACGGTCGGCGGGCCTGGGAAGTGACTTGTCCGAAGAGCTGGCAGTCGGGGTTGAGCTAGCCGGTGGACTGCGACTTCAGCAATCCCAGTTTCCCTGGTAGCAGGGCACTTTCGTCTACCCAGACCCCGACACGCCGGACCTGTCATGAAGTGCCGGGGTTAACGCTCGCCGGTCGGCGCGCAGTATGAAGAACACCAGCGCGAAACCTGGTGTCGATTTCAGCGCTGTGGCGAGGCCCGCGAGCATACCGCGCGGCCAGGGCGCTTTCTCAGTTGAGCAGTCGGCTACTACTGCGGTGCGTAGTAGCAGGTTGACCTGTCCGAAGGACAATGTGCCTCGGACCGGGGGACTGCGTGACCGACGGGGCGCAGCGACTTCAGCGCGGCCCTGTATTCCACCGGGCCAGGGCCGCCGCGACTGCCGAATCGATGTCTGGTGTCGCGTCCCAGGCCGCGAGCAGTACCGCGACGGCGTACCGAGGTCACGGGCGAGCTGGCGGATGGTTGGCAGCCGGGTTCCCGGAGCCAGTGTCCCGCTGCTGATCAGGTGGATCAGTTGGACCCGCCAGTCGAGAACAACACGCCCAGGGTCGCCATTGTCAGTCCCGCTCCGACCCGTGCGCTGCGCAGGCGCAGCGCGTTGTCGGCCCGCGGCTCACCGACCGCGGGGCGGCGGACCGCGAGCCACACGATGCCCGCGCCGATCAGGCTGACCAGTAGTGCACCCAGTAGCACTGGTCCGGGGTCGGGCTGCAGTCGCTGCGCCCAGTCCAGTGAGGGCCGCTGCGCCACCACCTCGTCAGCCCATTCTAAGACCGCCCCAGGCCTTCCCGGCCGCGCTTCGTGGCCGATTTCTTGTCATTCGACCGAGCCCCCTGTGCAGCTCGGTCGGCGCGAGGACCTCCGCGGCGATATCAGCAGGCGGCTGACGGCGTGATGTGTTCAGATCATTTGCGTCGGGACACCCCGGACCGCGGAGGCTTTCATGAGGGTTGTAGTGACAGGCGGGGCGGGTTTCGTCGGATCCCACCTGTGCGATGCCCTGCTCGGGCGGGGTGATTCGGTCGTCTGCGTCGACGACCTGTCGACGGGACAGCTCCGCAACGTCGAGCACCTGCGCGAGCACCCCCATTTCACGTTCCTCGCCGCCGATGTCAGCAGGTCCCTCGACGTACCCGGCCCGGTGGACGCCGTCGCTCACCTGGCCAGCCCGGCGTCCCCGGTCGACTACCACCGCATGCCGCTGGAGACCCTGGCCGTCGGCAGCCGCGGCACCGAGAACTGCCTCGAGCTCGCCCGCGCCCACCGGGCCCGGTTCGTCCTCGCGTCGACGAGCGAGGTGTACGGCGACCCGCAGCAACACCCGCAGGCCGAGAACTACTGGGGCAACGTCAACCCGACGGGCCCGCGCAGCGTCTACGACGAGGCGAAACGCTTCGCCGAGGCACTTTCGGCGGCCTACCGTCGCAGCTGCGGGGTCGACGTCGGCATCGTGCGGATCTTCAACACCTACGGCCCGCGGATGCGACCCGACGACGGGCGCGTGGTCTCCACGTTCGTCGACCAGGCGCTGCGCGGCGAGCCACTGACGATCTACGGGGACGGCAGCCAGACCCGCAGCTTCTGCTACGTCGACGACCTGGTCCGGGGGATCGTCGCGATGATCGACTCGAGCGAACCCGGCCCGGTCAACCTCGGCAACCCCGAGGAGCGCACCGTCGCCGAGCTCGCCACCCTGATACTCACCTTGACCGGCTCGACATCGACGGTCGTGCACCTGCCGCTGCCCGTCGAGGACCCGACGCGGCGGCGTCCGGTCATCGACCTCGCCCGCGAGCGGTTGGGCTGGTTCCCGGAGGTCGGCACGGAGGAGGGCCTGCGCCGCGCCATCGCGTGGTTCGCAGAGTTCGGCGACCCGGCAGCGGGCGACGAGCGCGCGCCCGACCGCCTGCTGGCCTGAGCGCCGGCACATGGGCGACCTCACAACCTCCGACGGCCGCAACCCGACAACCTCCGAACGGGCCCACCCCGAACGGGTGGCGTCGAGTCCCCAGCCCGGACGGCACCGGGTGTCACCCAGCAGTCCGGGCGTAGAGGTGGCCCGCGAGATCGCCGAGATCTCCGGGGGCGCCGTGCTCGCCACGCCCCCCAGCGGCCCGACGTTCCGCCGGCTACGACGCAACGCCCGGCGCGAGGTACGCGCGGGCTTCCTGGTGGAGGTCCTCTCACGCCGCGACCGGGCCATGGTCGCGGCGCTGTCGGTCGGTTGGCTGATCAGCCTCGTGCTGTTCTGGCTGTGGTGGCTGCAGCCCGTCCACCGGACCAGCCTGCTCGGCCTGACGATCAACAGCGCGGTGCTGGTCTACCTGACGTTCCTGCCCTCCTACTTCCTGCTCACCGCGAACCGGCTGCGACGAGTCGACCCGCGTGTGCCACTTCCGCGGGTGCGCACGGCGTTCGTCGTGACGAAGGCGCCGTCGGAGCCGTGGAACCTGGCCGTCACCACCCTCGAGGCCATGCTCGCCCAGCGGTTCCCCGGTCCCTACGACGTGTGGCTGTGCGACGAGGACCCGACACCCGAGACCGAGCGCTGGTGCTGCGCACACGGTGTCCGGCTCTCCACCCGGCGCGGCGTGACGAGCTACCACCGCGCGACCTGGCCGCGGCGCACCCGATGCAAGGAGGGCAACCTCGCCTACTTCTACGACCACTGGGGCTACCGGGACTACGACGTCGTGGCCCAGCTCGACTGCGACCACGTGCCGACGCCGAACTATCTGGTGGAGATGGTCCGGCCGTTCGCCGACCCGGCCGTCGGCTATGTCGCCGCCCCGAGCGTGTGCGACGCGGAGGGCACCGGTTCGTGGGCCGCGCGCGGACGGCTGCACCGGGAGGCCGCGTTCCACGGCGCCATCCAGGCCGGACACTCCGACGGCCTCGCGCCGGTCTGCATCGGCTCGCACTACGCGGTCCGGACCGCGGCGCTCGCCGAGATCGGCGGCATCGGCCCAGAGCTGGCCGAGGACTTCTCCACGGCGTTCCTGATGAACTCGGCGGGCTGGCAGGGCCTTTTCGCCCTCGATGCCGAGGCACACGGCGACGGCCCGCTCACGCTGGCCGCGATGCTCACCCAGGAGTTCCAGTGGTCCCGCAGCCTCACCACGCTGCTCCTGGACCTGGTGCCACGTCACCTGCCGCGGCTGCCCACCCGCCTGCGACTTCGCTTCTTCTACGCGCTGGTGTACTACCTGCTGCTCGTTCTCACGATCTCGGCCGGGCTGATCCTCGCACCCATCGCAGCCGTCACCGGTCACCCGTGGGTGCAGGTCAACTATTTCGCGTTCATCGCCCTCTGGTGGCTGCTCTCGGCGTGGCTGGTCGGGGTACTGCTGGTGCTGCGTCGGCGGGGGTTGCTGCGC
>JBKJPD010000670.1:0-4370 GCA_046595345.1 Pseudonocardia sp. | reverse complement strand
CAACCCGGCGATGATCAGGCCGGTCGCCCATAGGTCTTGGCCGACGCCGGGGGAGTGGATGGCATCCGAGAGTGGGGTGTAGGCGAACCAGCCGAAGTCCGCGGCTCCGCCCGGTGTCAGGAAGCCCGACATGACGATCAGGCCGCCGAACAGGAACAGCCAGAAGGAGAAGGCGTTGAGCCGCGGGAACGCCACGTCGGGCGCGCCGATCTGCAGCGGCACGATGTAGTTGGCGAACCCGAACAGGATCGGTGTCGCGTACAGCAGCAACATGATCGTGCCGTGCATCGTGAACAGCTGGTTGTACTGCTCGTTGGACAGGAACTGCTGCCCCGGCATCGCCAGTTCCCCGCGCATCAGCAGCGCCATCGCGCCGCCTGCGAGGAAGAACCCGAACGACGTGACCAGATACAGGATCGCGATGTCCTTGGGATCCGTGGTGCGGATCATCTTCAGGAACGTGGATCCCTTACCGGTCCGCCGCACCGGGTAGAGACGCGTGGTGATCGGCTTGGGAACGACGGCTGTCACTGGGAACTCTCCTGCACTGGGCCAACTCCTGCACTGGGCTCGTGATGCGTGGGCTCGTCGTGCCGAGAGCCCGGCCGTGGGGTCTGCGTTTCTTCGCCTGATGTTAGCTCTACTGGTTGTCGAAGGCGCGCCCGAGGGTGGGACGTGACATGGTCCACCGGGCCGTCGGTCGGCCTGCGGAGGAGGCATCGTGGGGTCGACCAGCGTGGTCATCGGGCCGGCGCTCGGGGTTGCGGCTGTGGTCGCTGTGGTGGTCGCGGCCGCTGTTGCCCGGTACGCCCTGCTGGGCACCTCCCGCGCCGCCGTCATCGCGGCGGTGCGGGCCACCGTCCAGCTCGGGGCGGTGTCGCTGTTCATCGGCGCGATCGTCGGCTCGTTCGCGGCCAGCGCGGCGTTCGTCGCGATGATGCTCGTCGTCGCGGCGCGGACCGGCGGGAAACGCATGACCGACGACCGCAGCGGCTGGTGGGCGGCCCTGCCGATCGCGGTCGCCCCGCTACCCGCGGTCGGCGGGCTGGTCCTGGCCGGTGTCGTCCCACCGACGGGCATCGCGGTGATCCCGATGGCGGGCATCCTCATCGGCGGGACGATGACCGCCACCGCGCTGGCCGGACGCAGAGCCCTCGACGAGCTGATCGCCCGGCGGGGCGAGGTCGAGGCGGCCATGTCGCTGGGGTTCCTGGCTCGTGACGCGGCGCTCGAGATCGCCCGGCCCAGCGCCGCACAGGCGCTGGTGCCCGCCATGGACCAGACCCGCACCGTGGGGCTCGTCACACTTCCGGGAGCGTTCGTGGGGATGCTGCTGGGCGGAGCCACACCGGCGCAGGCCGGGGCCGTGCAACTGCTGGTGCTGGTACTGCTGCTCGCCGTCGAGACGATCGCTGTGGCCGTGGCCGTCGAACTGGTGTGCAGGGGGCGGATCCGCCGCCCCAGCGCTTCCCGCCCTAACGCAGCGGTGTGAACAGCTCCTCGAACAGCTCCGGGGTCGCGGCCGGGCTGGGCAGCGGGTCGACGATGTAGAACTCCACGCCCAGGCCCATGACGAACATCGGGTCGGGCATGGCGAGCAGGAAGTGGTCGGGCGCGATCTGGCTGGCGTGGGCCCGCATCGACGCCTTCTTCTGGTCGACGAAGTCGACGGCGTCCACGCGGTGGGTGATCTCGGCCTCCGGCTTGCCCATCGTCGGCATGTCGGCGGGCAGTTCGAATCCCGCCGCCTGCCCGGACTCCGCCGCACCGCGCAACCCGCGCGCCATCCAGTCCCTGTTGATGGTGCCCTGCGCGACGACGGGAACGGCCGACAGCTCGGCCGCCCGCTTCCCCACCCGGTGTACCTGGATGTGGTCGGGATGGCCGTAGCCACCGTTGTCGTCGTAGATCGTGAGGATGTCGGGCTCCTCCTCGTCGAGGATCACCGCGAGCCGCCTCGCCGCGTGTTCGATGTCGGCCTGCCAGAAGCAGTACGGCGCCGCGTTGGCGGGCTCGCCGATCATCCCGGAGTCGGTGTAGCCCAGGAACTCCACCCGCTTGGCGCCGAGCACGGCGGCGGAGACGTGACACTCGGCGGAGCGCCGGACTGAGAGCTGCTCCCCCGGCGCCAGGATGCCGGGAACGGGCTCGCCCAGTTCGCCGCGGGTGGCGAACACGAGGACGACCCGGTGCCCGGCCGCCGCGGCGCGCGCGAGCGTGCCCGCGGAGCCGATCGACTCGTCGTCGGGATGTGCGTGAAAGGAGACGATGGTGCCCACGAGAGAGAGCCTAACCGCGCACGCGCCCGGGGTGGGCGGTGCGGACCATCCGGCTGCGTCGCGCCGACGGGAACGGCCGGGACCGCGCAGCCGGCCCGAGCAGTGGCACTCAGGCGAGAATTCGGGTCAGCGCGGGGCCCACCTCGGCCAGGCGCAGCACTGTCTGCGCCCGCCCACCGCCGCGGGCCGCCAGCGCCGCCGCGGCCGCCTCGGCCTCGGCACCGCCCAGTGGCACGAGGACGTGCAGCCGGTCGATGCCGCCCAGCGCCGTGGCCGGATCGTCGCCGGCGGTGTGCAGGCAGTCCGACAGCAGCACGACCAACCGCTCGTCGGCGACGGCCCCGGCCAGCTGCTTCGAGGCCGCCCGCAACCCGGCGGCGAGGTCGGTGGTGCCGTGCCCGCGCAGGGCGACGAGATCGGAGAGCAACTGCTCAGGAGGGCGGCGCACGCCCTGCGCCTGTAGTACCCGAACCCCGACCCCGAACGCGAGCACGGACGGTTGCAGCGTCAGCGGTCCGTTCTCGTTGGCTACGACGACCCCCGCGGCGGCCACGGCGGCGAGTGCGACGGCGAGTCCCTGCATCGACCCCGAGATGTCGACGACCAGACAGACGGCGCGGCGGCGTGCCGTCCACGTGCGGGTGATGATGTCCTCGGGCTGGGGGCTCCGGGACGGGCCGGGACTCCAGCCGTCGAGAGTGCGATCCAGATCCAGATCGCCGTCGGGCGAGCGGGACGGCCCGAGCCGCCGGGTGCCGCGCGAGCGCGCCGGGCCCACCCGGCCCAACCGGATGAACACCCGCCCGGCCAGCCGGCGTGCGGCGGCGCGCAGTTGCCGGTCGGTGGCCACGGCCATGTCCGCCAGCATCGCGGCGGCCGCCTCGGGGTCCTCCGCGACGGCCGCGTCGAATGCCGTCAGATCGAGCTGCCCCACCTCCGGGGAGACTTCGGAGAACGCCGGGTGGGCCGCGGCGATCTGCTGGCGGCCCTGTGTGCGGCCGGCCTGCTCGCGCCCGGGCCGGGACCGGGGCTGGAAGCCTGCCGAAGGTTTCGGCAGGCCGTCAGCTTTTCCCTCGGCGTCCGGGGAGCTGTCGGTCTGCTCCGAGGAATCTGCAGGCCAGTGGGCTTCCAGCAGCTCGTCGATCACCGACTCGGGCGTGCGGTCCACCCCGTCGGCGACGCGGATGCGTCCCGACAGTGCGGCGTACGCGGCGTCCCGGGCGGTCTCGCGCCCCGGTGTCGGTTCGCCGCGCAGCTCGGCCAGCCCGGTCAGCACCAGTGACAGGTCGATCGCACCGCGCACCGAGGAGCCCATCCGGACGTCGCGGTGCTCGCGCGTGGCCCGGGTCAGTGCCACCGACAGCTCGACCCAGCGGCCCGCCAGCCCGCTGACCGCCGCCGTGATCTCCCGCTCGCCGTCGGAATCCTGGTAGCCCAGCACGACCCGGCACATCCGGTCGGCGATCGCCTGCGACACCCGCGCGGTGCCCACGGCATCGAACGGGTTCATGGCGGCGATGAGCCGGAAGTCCTTTCCCGCGTGGACGGTGCCCAGGCGTGGCACGGCGATCTCGCCCTCGGTGAGCACGGTGATGAGGACGTTGAGCGTCTCCTCGGGGACCCGGTTGAGTTCCTCCAGGTAGAGCAGGCCGCCGCGCGGAGGCTCACCGGAGCGCGCATCGACGCAACCGCGCATCGCGGTGAGCAGCGGCCCGTCGACGAAGTTGGCGGGCCGGTAGCCCTGGGCGAGCACCTGCGACGGGTCGAACTGGCCGATCAGCCGCGCCGGCGTGAGCTCGGCGTTGCCCTCGACGAACACGACCTCCTGCCCGGTGTCGCGGGCGATCGAGCGGAGCAACGTCGACTTTCCGGTGCCCGGGGGGCCTTCGATGACGACATGGCGCCCGGCCGCGAGCGCGACGGTGAGCACTTCGCGCTCCCGCTGCAACCCCACAACAAGCGGAACGGTCACACGTGTCTCCCCCCCGGAGGGCCCGAGCGGCACTCTCGAGCGGACTGTCGCCCGAGAGTGCCGCTCGCGCTGGTGGCTGCGGTGCGGTGTAGCGGCTGCGCTGTCAGGTGTAGCGGCTG
>JBKJPD010000633.1:0-4874 GCA_046595345.1 Pseudonocardia sp. | reverse complement strand
TTAAAGCGATCGGCCGATGCAACCCCGGAAATCCGCGTCGACCGGGCTGGCGGAACGGGGTGCGCCGATCCCCGGCAACGGTTCCGAAGAAGCACTCGAAGAAGGCCGTCGCGCTGGTCCGGCGCGGCGTGCGCCCTGGTGACCGGGTCGGGGTGTCGGCCCTCAACACGCCTGGGTTCTTGACCATCCTGTTCGGCGCCGTCCGGGCGGGCGCCGCTGCCGCTCCGCTCGCGCTGCCGGCCGGCACCGACCTCGGCGACTATCTGCGACGCACTCAGCGGGTTGTCGCCGCGGCGGGCATGTCGCCGCTCGTCGTCTCGCACCGCACCGCACCGCATCGGGTCGCGCGTCGTCCCGGCGAGGCAGCGCTCGCCGGGCCGGAGGTGCTGGACAGCGCCGAGCTGGACATCGGGCCGGATGCAGGAGAACCCCCGCCCCGAAGCGGGTGGTGCTCAGTCACGCCAATGTCTTGTTCGGCGCGCGGGCCATCAGCGAGGCGACCCGGTTCGGGCCGGTCTACGTGCACGGCTCGTGGCTGCCCTGTTTCACGACATGGGCCTGTTCGGCGCGCTGACCGGGCTGTTTCGCGGGATCCCGCTGCACCTTGGGTCTCCGCCCGGTTTCGTCCGCCGCCCGGCCCGGTGGCTGGAGCAGTTCGCACTGGGCAGCGCCACGATCTCGACGATGCCCAAATTCGGCTCCGACACGTTGCTGAACCGTCGTGGCTCAACCCGGTCATCCGCGAGCACCGGCGCCGCTGGCCGACGCAGAACGAGGAACCGATCTTCGCGAACGAGGTTGGGTCACTGCTGCGGCGGACGCTGTTCCGGTCGCGGATCTGGCGGCCGTCGCTCGTGCGGGCCGGCCTCCTCGGGACGGTGATGGCGGTCGACGGCGGGTACGAGGCGCAGTGGACCGACGACGGCGGCGCTGCGCACACCGAGCGTTTCCGGACGGAGGTCCAGGCGGTGCAACACGTCGCGCGGAACCAGGCCGGAGGGCTGCGTTTCCACGATCTCCGCCACTCGTACGCGACGTGGCTCGTCGATGAGGGCGTGCCGCCGAACAGGGTGCAGCGGGTCATGGGGCACGAGCGGTCCTCGACGACGCTGGATCCCCACACCCGCCGGACCGACAACAGTGACCGCGTCCTCGACGCGCTCAACGACCCGGACGACGAGCCGGGGGAGGAGAACCCGGAGCATGGCTCGACTCCGGGATGAGGGTGGTGCTCCGGGAATGCTCCGGAGAGCGGGATGATCACTGGTCCGGACGGACCCCGGACACGACAAGGGCCCCTGAACCTGCTGGTCAGGGGCCTGTCGTGGGTGGTGGGCGATACAAGGATTGAACTTGTGACCTCTTCCGTGTCAAGGAAGCGCTCTCCCACTGAGCTAATCGCCCGAGGCGGAGGCGGGAATCGAACCCGCGTACAGGGCTTTGCAGGCCCTTGCCTAAACAACTCGGACACTTCGCCGGAATCTTTAGACCGAACTTCTCGGAGCTCGAACCAGCAGTGATGCCCGGGGAAATCGATCTTTGGGAGGTCCGACGGGACCCGAGGTTCCTCCGAGCGGACGACGGGATTCGAACCCGCGACCCTCACCTTGGCAAGGTGATGCGCTACCACTGCGCCACGTCCGCTTGCTGCAGCATGTTCGCTGCGTTGTATCGAAACCTTAGCGTAGGCCTACCGCGGCTTTCAAATCGGCCCCTGGGGCGCGCACCCCAGGGCTCTCACCTGGGGTTCAGTCGCGGGCGGGGTCGTTGAGAAGATCAGACAGCGCGACGTCGAAATCGAGCCAGGAGTACTCCGTGTCGGCCGGAACTGCCTGGAAAGTCCGGTGCAGGAAGTCCCCGAGTGTTTGGGCGCAGGTACTGAAGACCGCGTATCCGGAGGGCGAGGACAGCTCCAACTGCACCCGGTTCGGGTTGTGTGGCATCGGTTGAACCCGGACGTCGCCCGTGCCGGCAGGGGCCCGCATCCCCTGGTGCAGAAGGTCCCGGGCGAACACCCAGTCGACAGCCGTCCCGTTGCCGGTCCGGAACGACGCCTGGACGGCGTACGGATCCCGACTGTGATAGGTCAGATCTACCTTCACGGGCACGACCGGAGCGTCGGGGGCGATCAGTTCGAACACTGCCGGTGAGCAGATGATCGTGTGCTCGTCGCGCATCGTACGTCCTCTTCCGTGGTCCCGCGTGGTTCGTTATCCGGAAAAACGACCGTGTCGGCAAGATGTGACGGGTCAGGGGAGGTAAACCCCCCATTTGTCCCCTGTTTGTCACTCGGTCGGGTCAGCGTGTCCGGGCCCAGGGCTGCGGGGGTGCGGCGTGGAGCACGCGTCGGGGACTAATCTGAACCGAAAGCCGTCCCGGTGCGAAGACAACCATGTGAGGATCCCACTGTTGGCCGAGGTCGCCGAAACATCGGACACGCCCGAGAAGCGTGGCCGGGCCGCGGCTCGTCCGAATCCAGGTGCCCGGATCCACGACCCCGCCGACGAGTTGCTCGTCGCGCGGATCGTCGGCGGTGACCAGACCGCGCTGGGCACTCTTTACGACCGATACAGCAGGCCGGCCTACTCGCTGGCCCGCCGTATCTGCGCCGACGAGGGCATCGCCGAGGACGTCGTGCAGGAGGTGTTCCTCGCGTTCTGGCGCGACCCGCAACGCTTCGACGTCACTCGCGGCTCCTTCGGTACCTGGTTGCTGACCCTGGTGCACCACAAGTCGGTCGACGCGGTCCGCAGAGAGAGTTCGATCCGCAGGCGCACCGTCCCGGCCGCCGAGGACGGCGACGAGTGGTCGGCCCCGCCCGGCCCCGGCGCAGACCATGCCGCGCTGGGCAAGGTCGTCGCAGGCCAGGTGCGCGACGCGCTGGGCCGCCTCCCCGCGGAACAGCGCCAGGCACTCGCCCTCGCGTATTACGGCGGATACACACAGCGTGAGGTCGCGACGCTGACCGGGGTGCCTCTGGGCACCGTCAAGTCACGCATGTTCACCGGCGTGCAGCGCCTGCGCAACGTCCTCGGCCCCGTCCTCGGCGAGTTCGCCACCGACTTCATGGGGGGTGCCCGGTGAGTGCCTCCGGTAACCAGCCCTGCCTGCTCACTGAACAGGCCGTCGGATGGGCGCTGCACGCGCTGGAGCCCGACGAGGAAATGGCGGTGCTCCTGCACCTCCCGCAGTGTGCGGTGTGCCAGGCAGCGGTCCGCGACGCCGAGAACGTCCTCACGAGCCTCGGCGCGACGGTGGAGCAGGTCGAACCGCCTCGCTCCCTGCGCGGCAGCATCCTCTCCGCTGCAGCCGAAACCCCGCAGCGCCTCCCGATGCTGCGATCGGTCAGCAGCCCCGAGGGCGTCCCGTTCGCCGCACGCCTGCCGGTGGTCATCGATCCCCCTCCGGTGCAGCCGCCTACGCGACTGTCCGAGCCGCGGATGACGCGCGGCACCTGGCTGTCGCGTCGCAGTCGCCGGCTCGTCGCGGCCTCGCTGGCGCTCGTCGGAGTGCTGACGGTGGGGGGGCTCGCCGTGCGCACGTCCCAGCTCGAGCAACAGCGCGCCGCCGAAACCGTCCAGGCCCAGGGCATCGCCGACCTGATCACGCAGATCGGCCGTCCCGGTGTCACACACGCGGTACTGGCGGACACCAGCAATTCGACGGTCGCGGCCGTCCTCGTAGTCGACGGGCAGCGACAGGTGTTCTCCGTCGGCCTGCCATCGAATGCGGCCGACCGCGACACCTACGTCCTCTGGGGTCTGGGAGGGGCGGCCGCGCAGCCGCTGGGAACGTTCGACGTCGCTTCCGCCGACCAGGGCCTGCGCTCGGTCGGATCGAGCGACGTGGCGGACAAGTTCACGGGCTACGCGATCTCGCTCGAACCCGGCCGTGTCGCCCCCGCCGCCCCGACGGCGGTCGTGGCGCAGGGGCAGGTGCAGGTCTGAGCCCCAGCGACCGTAAGCGCCGACCCGGAATTCGGGCCCGCATAGAGCAGAAGCCGACGCTTCGCCGGACCTACCGCATCGGCGTCGCGGTGCTCGGCGGGCTGATATGCGTGGCAGGCATCGTTGCGATCCCGTACCCAGGCCCTGGCTGGCTCATCGTGTTCGCCGGCCTCGCAATCCTGGCCAGCGAATTCGAGTGGGCCAGGCGGGTGCTTCGCTATGCCCGTGGCAAGTACGACGCCTGGTCGGACTGGCTCGGACGCCAGACGCTCGACGTGCGGCTCGCGGTGCTGGCCGCTACCGGGCTGATCGTGTTGGGCACGCTCTACCTGCTGAACGCGCTCTACCTGGCTGCTGGCTGGGTGGGGTTGGGTGGATGGACCTGGCTGCAGAGCCCGCTGTTCGGGTGAGGTAAGCTGTTCAACGGCAGGGGCGATTAGCTCAGGGGGAGAGCGCTTCGTTCACACCGAAGAGGTCACTGGTTCGATCCCAGTATCGCCCACAGCCGAACGGCCTGGTCAGAGGCTCTTTTCAGAGCTTCCAGCCAGGCCGTTCTTCGTGTCCGGGTCGGGTGAGGCATCAGAAGGGCATCACGCGGGTCGGCAGGGCATCGGCCTAATTGTCATCGGGGTCGTCGTCGAGGGCGCGCAGGATGCGGGTCGGGTCGTTGGTGCGCCGCGTGTAGAGGTCCAGCGTGGTCGCGGAGCGCTCGTGTCCCATGACACGCTGGACCATGTTGGGCGGGACGCCGTCGTCCACCAGCCACGTGGGGTAGGAGTGGCGCAGGTCGTGGAAGCGCAGCCCCCGGATTCGGGCATCGGCGATCTGGCCGGGATCACCGGTTCCATGACGATCGACAACAGCGAGGGCGTCCCGCCCAACATGGTCCAGCGTGTCATGGGACACGAGCGCTCCGCGACCACGCTG
>JBKJPD010000167.1:0-3077 GCA_046595345.1 Pseudonocardia sp. | reverse complement strand
CGGCGATCAACACCTATCGCCGAGCGTTCGTCGACTACAAGGAGAACCGGACGCGGCAGCCGAGGCGTTCAGCGACCCGGGTCGAGTGATCGGCGCGGGTGGACACAGTCCCACCGGAGCCGTGTCCACCCGCGCTGAGAGACTTGCAGCGTGTCCCTCGACGCCCTCGTCGTACTCCAATCCCTCCCGCCGGCGCGGCAGGATCCGGTCCCGGATGCAACCGGATGGCCGGGCGTCGCGGATCCCGACGCGCTACGGGCCCAGCTCAGCGCGTGGCTCGGCCAGTACGCCAACCTCGGCACCCGTCGCACCTACGCCTACGCGCTCGGGCTGCCGGTGGCCTGGGCCGAGGCGCTCGGGGGCGCCCGCCCCCCCGAGCGGGCAGGACCTCGGCCCCCGGCCGCCGAGCGGGGGCCGCTGCACGCACTGGCCTGGTTCCGCTGGTGCGCAGGCCGCGGTCTGGACCCCCGCGCCGCCGGGGCGACCGACGTCAAGGCGTGGCTGCACGCCCTCGACGCCGCCGGCGCGCAGCGCCGCACCCGCCAACGCATGCTCTCGACCCTCTCGGCTCTCTACGGCTACCTCGCCGAGACGGGTGTGGTGGCGGCCAACCCGGCGGCACTCAACCGGGCGCGGCTCGGACTGTCGTCCAGCGCCCGGGATGCGTCACCGACCGTGCGGCTCACGGCGGAGCAGCTCAAGGCGCTGCTGATGGGCGCGGCGCGGCTGCACTACTCACGCGACCCACGGCTGGCCCGGCTGTACGCCCTGCGCGCCGTCGCGTACGTGGCGCTTCTGACGCTGGGCCTGCGGATCTCCGAGCTGGTGGGGCTCGACCGCAATGACCTCTACCGCACCGGGGGCGAGGAGATGCTGCGCGTGCTGGGCAAGGGCGGGTTGCACCGGGAGGTGTACCTCACCGATCTCGTCCGCGACGCCCTTACCGCCTACCTCGCCGAACGGGACCGGGTGTCCGGTACTGCCGCTCCGGCCCTGCGCGGGCGCACGGCGGCCCGATCGTCGCCGATGATCGCCACCAGGACCGGCGGGCGCTGTTGCCGGATGGACCTCTACACGCTGCTGCGGCGCATCGCGGCAGGTGCAGGTCCCGCGCTGGACGGGGTGGCCGACCGTGTCCACCCCCACGCCCTGCGCCACGCCTACGTCACGATCGCACTGGAGCAGGACGCCCGAATCCAGCACGTCCAGGCCGACGTCGGGCATGCGACGATCGCGACCACCCAGCACTACGACCGCGGCCGCCGCACACGCGACACCACCGCCGCCGACCTGGTGGCTGCCGCGATCGCCGCCGCCCCCGGCGCCTAGCCCAACGCAGTCGCCATCGGCGCCGTGTCCCGAAACGGGACGCGGCAGACGCCCCAGTTGGTGCGACCGTGCACGACATGAGCATCACGCTGCGCGGCGTCCACCTCGGTTTCATGGGCCTGGATCTGTCCCTGCTGTCGAACCGGCCCGGCAATGTCGGAGTCCCCTACCGCTGCCCGGCCATCGCGTACGTCATCGAGACCCCGCAGGGCCGGATCCTCTGGGAGACCGGCCTGTCGGCCCGTGCCGGTGATGAGTGGCTGCCGGATTGGCTGGAGGTCGTCGGCATCGACGAGGCCACGCCGGAGACCTTCATCGAGGCCCGGCTGAAGGAGATGGGGCTGGGTCCCGACGACTTCCGCTACGTCGTGCTCGGGCACCTGCACACCGACCACGCGGGCGGGCTGCGCCTGTTCGAGGACGCAGGCGTCGAGATCGTCGTGCACGAGCAGGAGTACGCCCACGTGATGGCGATGGAGCCCGACCGCGCCGACTTCTTCTCTCGCGTCGACTGGGCGTTCCTCGGCGACAAGCGCCCGACGCTGGCGACGGGCGCGGTGACCGAGCTGACCGGAGGGATTCAGCTCGTTCATCTATCCGGGCACACCCCCGGCCAGATGGCGATGCAGCTGTAACTGCGCGACGCCGGCACCGTGCTGCTCACCTCCGACGCGCCTATACCACCACGACAACTATGCAGAACCGGTTGCGGCGCCGCAGATCTTCTGGGATAAGGAACACGACGCCTGGCTGTTCCCCGGGCACGACGAGACCGGAATCCAGCATCTCGACGGCCGCGAGGAGCTGAAGTCCATCGACTTCTCGGCCGGCCACGTCTACACCTGATGAGAGGAAACAACATGACGACATCCGCAACGCAGGAGCTCGACGTCCTCGTCATCGGAGCCGGTTTCGCTGGCCTCTACCAGCTGGACCGGCTGCGATCGCTCGGCTACTCGGTGCAGGTGTTCGAGGCCGGCGCCGACATCGGCGGCATCTGGTACTGGAACTGCTACCCAGGCGCCAGGGTCGACACCTGGGCCCCGATCTACCAGTACTCACGCGAGGACCTGTGGCGCGAATGGGAGTTCAGCGAGCTGTACCCGGGCTGGGACGAGGTCCGCCAGTACTTCCACTACGTCGACGAGAAGCTCGATCTCAGCAAGGACATCCGGTTCAACACCCGGGTCAGCGCGGCCGAGTTCGACAGCGAGCGCAACCAGTGGATCGTCATGACGACGGACGGCGAGTCGGTGCGGACGCGGTATCTGGTGCTGTGCACCGGCTTCGGGTCCAAGCCCTTCGTACCCGAGATCCCCGGGCTCGACACGTTCGCGGGCGAATGCCATCACACCGCCCGCTGGCCCCAGGACGGTCTCGACGTCGCCGACAAGCGGGTGGGCGTGATCGGCACCGGTGCGAGCGGGGTGCAGGTGATCCAGGAGTCAGCCCCGGACGCCGCCCACCTGACGGTCTTCCAGCGCACCCCGAACACGGCGCTGCCCATGCGCCAGCGCCAGCTCGACGCCGAGGCCCAGCGGCAGCTGAAGGAAAGCTACCCGGACAGGTTCGCCCGGCGCGCCGAGACGTTCGCCGGGTTCGACTACGACTTCCAGGCCATAGGGGCGCTGGAGCTGCCGGCCGCGGAACGCGACGCCATCTACGAGAAGCTGTGGGAGGAGGGCGGCTTCCTGCCCTGGCTCGCCACGTTCAACGACGTACTGCTCGACGCCGCCGCGAACGCCACC
>JBKJPD010000161.1:0-7571 GCA_046595345.1 Pseudonocardia sp. | reverse complement strand
CCGCGTCCAGGTGGCAGCCCGACCCGGTGTTGATCTGGACGGCCCGCGCACCGGCGGCCCGGATCCGGTCGGCGTCCAGCACGGTTTCCTGGTCACCCTCCAGCACGGTGCAGGGCCGGTCGCCGCCGAGGTCGCGGATCGTGCGCTCCAGCAGCGTGGTCTTCCCCGCGCCCGGCGAGCTCATGAGGTTCAGCGCGAGGATGCCGCGGTCGGCGAGCCACACGCGGTTGCGGCCCGCGCCCTCGTCGTTCTTGGCCAGCAGGTCGACCTCGAGGGCGACGGTGCGGTGGTCGTGGCGGTGGTCGTGGCCATGCCCGTCGGGCCGCGCCGGATCGATCACCCTGACGCCGGTACCGTCGGAACATCCGCAGGTTGCACACACGATCGGTCCACCTCCACTTCGATGATCCGTAGTTCGGTTCCGCCGAGCACTGCGACATCTGCGCTGCCGCAGTCGCACAGCGGCAGCACCTCGCCGGTCCCGAACTCGTCGCCGCAGTCCCGGCACCGCGCCCGGCCGGGCGGCTCGTCGATCTCCAGTTCGGCGCCCTCGCACGTCGTCCCGGCGGCGATCAGCTCGAAACAGAAGCGCATCGCGTCCGGCACGATCCCCGAAAGGCGCCCGACCTCCAGCCGGATCCGGAGTACCGGTGCGTCCCGCATCCGTTGCGTCACGGTGGTGACGACGGTGCGGGTGATCGCCAGCTCGTGCACGTCAGTGCTCGGCGAAGGAGCCGTCGCGCCCGGTGACGAAGTCCAGTGACGCCTTGGCCTGCGCCTCGTCGATCTTCGAGAGCGCGAACCCGAGGTGGACGATGATCCAGTCCCCCGCGACGATGCCCTCCTCGTGCAGGAGCCCGATGTTCACCGCGCGCTCGACGCCCTCCACGGCGACCATGGCCAGGTCCTCGTGAGCGGCCATCAGCTCGATCACCTCACCGGGTATACCCAGGCACACGGCGGGCTCACATCTCGCGCATGGTGCGGTACCGGGCGATCTCGTCGCGGGACTGCATGGCCAGTACCGCGGCGGTGGCCACGACGGCCAGCAGGACGAATAGCAGGAACTTGCGGATCATCGGTGTATTCCTTCCCCGATCGTGAGTGCTGTGAGGAGGCTGGTGACGAGTTCGGTGACGGCGGTGACGGCGGGCCCGACCGCGGCCGCCACCGGAGGGCTGAGCCCGATGCCGTCGGTGAGGACTCCGGGTTCACACCCCACCACCAGCACGCGGCCCACCGGGCGGCCCAGCCCCATCGAGGCGGCGAGCTCGTCGAGCAGGTCCAGCACGGCGCCGGGGTCCATCCCGTGGGCGTCGAGGGCCGCCGTGCCGGCGCGGGAAGCGGAATCCCTGGGGGCGTCCAGGTCGTGTTCGAGTGTGTAGACGGTGCCCGGCGGGCCGCCGCGCTGGGTGGCGTCGACGATCACCAGCGCGTGGTAGCCGTCGAGGAGCTGGTAGGCCAGGTGCATCCCGCGGATGCCGATGTCGACGACCTCGACACCGTCCGGCAGGCCCCCGGCTCGCTCCCATCGCTCGCGCAGCACCCGGACCACCTCGACGCCGAACCCGTCGTCGGAGAGCAGCATGTTGCCCACTCCGGCGACGAGCACGGTGCCGGTTCCGGGTTCGGTCATGACGGCACGGCCTCGATCTCGTCGGGGCGGAAGTAGCGGAACCGGCCGTGGGCGAGCTGCATCTCCGCCGCCGGGTCGCCGTCGACCGAGACAGCGACGTGGATGCCCCCGTCGACGTCGTGCACGACGGCCTGCACGGTGGCTCGCATGCCGGCGAGGAAGCGGTCCTGGATGTCGCCGCGGGTGCCGTCAGGGCTGGGGCCGGGGCGGAGAACGACATGGCTGCCCCGGGCGACGGGGACACCGTCCACGAGCACCGAGTCGGTGTCCGGGTCGACCGCGGAGTCCTGGCCGGGATCCCACCACGGGGGTTGCTCGGGCGGCTGCTCCGCGGGCCGGGGCCTGGTTGGCGGGCCCGGGATGTCAGCGCCGGCCGCGCCGAACACCGGGACGCCCGCGGTATCGACCGGCCGCATCGACCGGATCGCACCGTGCAGCCGCTCCAGGATCTCCGGGGGCATGGCGTCGACCGCGTCGATGATGCTCGCGGCCCGCGGGTCGGTTGCCCGGGCCTCGGCCTTCTCGTCGTCGGTCAGCACGAGGGTGCGCAGGGTGAGGATCTCGTCGTTCTCCAGCCCGTCGAACAGGTTGATCGTGCTCTCCGGGGCGAGCTGGGGGTGGTCGGCGAGGATGATCGGCGAGCACAGCACGAGATCGGTGCGGTCCTCGGGTCCGGCGAGCACCGGCCACGTGTGCTCGTTGACGCACCCCGCCGTCGCCGGCGCGGCCCACTGCGGCGGGTCGGTGAGCGAGAGGAATCCGCCCCGCGACAGGGCGAGCAGGGTGTGCACCGCGATGAGCGACGTGCGCAGCACCTCCTCGCGCGGGGCCCCCGGCTCGCAGCCGGCGTCGTTGACCACGTCGAGGCGCAGCCGATGGACGAGGTAGGGCCCCGGCAGGTCTGTCGCCGAGACGATGATCCGCCCCGTCACCGGCCAGCACCGCCGGACCACCAGACCCGCTACGGCCCCGGATGCGTCGTGGATCTCCTCGGTCTCACTGGTGCCGGGGAAGGTGATCGGGACGGTGCGCCCGTCGAGGAGTTCGTCGACGTCGAGCACCGCGTCTACCTGGCGCGGCAACCCCTCCTCGAACCGCAGGTGGCGCCGGCCGTCGACGATGAGTTCCCCGACCTCGGTACCGTCGGGGGTGCGCGGGGAGCGGGTCTGGAGCTGCAGGAAGCGAAGCCGGACGTGCAGGGTCCCCGCACCGCTGCCGGGCTCGACCAGGCATTCGGTGCGGTTGCGGGTGGGCTCGGAGCCGTCCCCGTCCGGGGTGAGCACACCGAACTGCCAGCGGAGTCGGTTCTTCTGCGCCGACGCCCGGTAGGGGTAGAGCAGGTACCCCTCGAACAGAACGGCGTCGGCGACAGCGGCCACCTGCTCCAGGACGTCAGGGGCTGTCATGATCGGCCTCCTTCAGTAGTCGCTCGAACGTGTCATCCCAGTTCGGGATGACCCGCTCGGAGCGGTAGGCCGACAGTGCGTCGAGGGTCCGTGTGCTCACCCGCACCCATGCCGAGTTCGGGTAGTGCTCGTCCATCGCGGCGCGCCAGGTGGCGACCGGCAGCCGGAAGGTCGCCTCCTCGTGCCAGGACACGAGGCCGACCTGGACGCCGTCGGGGCCGGCGTAGTAGACGGTGCCGGAGAAGAGCATCAGCAGCGGCACGGCGCTGGTCTCTCCTGGTCCGGCGTCGAGCCCGTGGAAGTACTTCGTCGCCGCGATGTCGAGGTCGTAGGTCAGCGGAACGGTGATCGGCACGGTCGTCCCCCCGGCGAAGCCGCCCACTGTGGAGCCGATCTGGGCGAGTTGGAGCGGGTTGAGCGTCGTGCCCCACCGCGAAGGCTCCCCGAACAGGTCGACGAGTTTCGCGGACTCGGCGGCGGAGTACGTGCGCCCGCGGGGCTCGATCCTTATCTGGGTGCGCAGCGCCACCGAGTGCACCCGCCTGCCGCTGTCGTCGTCGATGCGCAGGTCGAAGATCAGCGCGGGTCCGGCTGCGTAGGGCTCCGGCCGGGCTCCGGTGCACGCGAAGGTGAGCATCTCAGGCCTCCGGGGACGGCGGCCGCGGCTCGCGCAGCGGACGCGCCTCCGTGCGGAGGGTGGCGAAGAAACCGTCGATCTCGGTCCATGCGTCGGCGCCGCCGTCGAAACCGCGCCAGTGCGTGCGGACCAGCCCGACGAGGCGGTAGCAGGCGTCGATGGGCACGAGCAGGCATTCGCTCTCACCCGTCTTCTCCCGCCGCACCAGCAGTGCCTCGACGTCGGGCTCGAGCTCCGAGGCGAGCCGGCCCGCCCCGATCCCGGACGTCCACGCGTCGAGTTCCAGTTCGCTCTCGGTGGCCCCGGCCGGGCTGGGGTAGCAGGCGATGATCTTCTGCTGGGCCGAGTTGTGCAGGAAGAATGCCATGCCGACCGGGATCTGCAGCGCGTCCCACTGGGAGTCGGTGAGTTGGAAGCCGGGATCGGTCAGGTAACGGTCGGGCACCCGGCGGTATCCGCCGCCCCCGGCGCCCGGGTTGTTGAACAGGAACCCGCACGGCCCGCAGGCGCAGATCATCCGGCGTTCGGCGACCTGGACGAGGTGCGGGTGTTGTGGCGGCACCGGCGTCGCGCACATCTCGCAGACCTCCCGCACCGGTTCCTGGTCCTGTGGGGTGACCAGGAACCGGCGCAGGCCGCTGAGAGTGGTCATGAGACCCTCTCGGCGGGACGCACCCCGATCTGGAGCAGCGTGGGGCCCACCGGGGCGGCGTCGAACACGACACCCGTCACCTCCGGTGCCAGCTCGCTGATCGACGTGGC
Source organism: Pseudonocardia sp. (assembly GCA_046595345.1). Lineage (GTDB taxonomy): Bacteria > Actinomycetota > Actinomycetes > Mycobacteriales > Pseudonocardiaceae > Pseudonocardia. Next base: position 3,130 of record JBKJPD010000161.1, on the reverse strand, counting down.
GACGAGATCCTTGATGGTGTCCATCCCGCAGCCGCCACCCGCGACCTGCACGTGGACCGTGCCGTCGGCGTCGATGCCGCCGAGGGTGACCCCGGTTCCGTGCGAACCGAGCTTGCGACGGGCGGCGTCCATCGCGTATCCCAGCCGCTGCTCGACCGGCACCGGGTGCAGGTCGTGCAGGGCCAGTAGGCCCGCCACCAGCGAGTCTGCGGCCATCCGGTGGACGATCGTGTCCCCGGCGCCGGCCCGGACGATCGCGACGATCTGCTCCAGGCCGGAGCCGTAGAACCGCATGAGCACCCGGACGAGCTCCTCGGCGGCGTGCCCGACGGCCGGTCCGCCGTCGGCTGTGATCCCCTCCAACAGCTCCTCGATCCGGCTGGCGAGCCCCTGCGGGTCCAGATCTGTGGAGGCCATCTCAGATCGTGTTGAGCATCGACGGCGACGTCATCCGGTGCAGCGGTTTTCCGTCGCCCTTGTACATGTGCACGCCGCACGGCAGGCACGGGTCGAAGCTGCGGACCGCGCGCATGATGTCGATGCCCTTGAAGTCGTCGTTGCGGCTCTCCTCGAAGATCGGCGTGTTCTGCACCGCGTCCTCGTAGGGGCCCGGGGTGCCGTAGGAGTCGCGGACGCTGCCGTTCCACGGTGTCGGCGGGTACGGGTGGTAGTTCGCGATCTTGCCGCCGCGGATCACCATGTGGTGGCTCAGGACGCCGCGCACCGCCTCGGTGAAGCCCACGCTGATGGACTCGTCCGGGACGACGAACTTCTCCCACGTCTTCGTGTGCCCGGCGCGGACCTCGGCGAGCGCCTTCTCGATGAAGTGCAACGCCGCGGCGGCTGCGTATGCCTGGAAGTAGGTGCGCGCCCGGTTGCGCTCGATGGCGTTGGACAGCGGCTTGCCCTTCTTGTCGTGCGGGATCTTCCACTCGAAGCTGACCTCGGGCTTGAGGATCGTGCGCGGCAGGTTGATCTTGACGCTGTGCCCGGTGGCCTCGATCTCGTCGAGGTGAACCAGGCCGCCGAGCGCGGTTGCCCACAGGCGGGCCAGCGGGCCGCCGCCGGTGTCCAGGGCCAGGTGGTCCTTGCCGTCGAACCAACGCGGCGACATCGTCCAGCTGTACTTGTCGTCGAAGTTGCGCTTCTGCGGCGCCGGGATCGTGTGCTGGTTCCAGGGGTGGCGCCGGTCGACCTTGTTGCCCAGCGGGTCGGTGTGGGCGAACATCTCCTGGTCTTCCCAGTCCCGGTAGAACGAGCTGCCGAGCAGGATCCGGATGCCGAGGTTGATCTCGACGAGGTCGTTGGTGACGAGCTTGCCGTCCACGACGATGCCCGGGGTGACGAACATCTTGCGGCCCCAGCCGGTCATCGTCCGGTAGTTGAAGTCGCAGTGGTCGGGATCGTTGAACGCGCCCCAACAGTTCAGCAGCACCCGCCGGCGGCCGACCTCCTCGTAACCGGGCAGCGCCTCGTACATGAAGTCGAACAGATCGTCGTGCATCGGGACGACGCGCTTCATGAACTCCACATAGCGCATCAGCCGGGTGTAGTAGTCGGTGAACAGCTGGATGGTGGCCACCGTGCCGACGCCGCCCGGGTAGAGCGTGGACGGGTGCACGTGGCGCCCCTCCATCAGGCAGAACATCTCGCGCGTGTAGCGGCTGACCTGCAGCGCCTCTCGGTAGAAGTCGCCGGTGAACGGGTTGAGCGCGCGCATGATGTCGCCGATGGTCTTGTAGCCGTGCTCGCGGCCCTGCGGCGACTCCGTGCGGTTGGCAAGTTCCAGCACGCCCGGGTTGGTCTCCGCGACCATCCGCTCGCAGTAGTCCACCCCGACCAGGTTCTCCTGGAAGATGTTGTGGTCGAACATGTACTCGGCCGCCTCGCCGAGGTTGATGATCCACTCTGCGAGGTGCGGCGGGCGCACCCCGTAGGCCATGTTCTGGTTGTAGACCGAGCACGTCGCGTGGTTGTCACCGCAGATGCCGCAGATACGGCTGGTGATGAAGTGCGCGTCGCGGGGGTCCTTGCCCTTCATGAAGATCGAGTAGCCGCGGAAGATCGACGACGTCGAGTGGCACTCGACCACGCGCTTCTGCGGGAAGTCGATTTTCGTATAGATCCCGAGGCTCCCGACGATCCGGGTGATCGGGTCCCAGGCCATCTCGGTGAGGCCTGCCTTTGCGGTGTTGTTGGTGGCGGGCTTCGCCTGCGTGGTGGTCATCGACGCGTCCCCTTACCAGGGCTTGGTGTAGCCGGTGGTCAGTTCGCGGCCCTTTTTGCGCCACGTCGGTTCCTTGTCGAGCTTGCGCTCGGTGATCTTGCGCAGCCGCCGGATCACGCCGCCGTATGCCTTGCTGGCGGCCCCCGAGACCATGCTGCCGGGCGGTGCGTCCATGAAGGGCATGAACTTGTCGGGGAAGCCGGGCATGGTGCAGCCGATGCAGATGCCGCCGACGTTGGGGCAACCGCCGATGCCCATCATCCAGCCGCGTTTGGGGACGTTGCAGTTGACGACCGGCCCCCAGCAGCCGAGCTTGACGATGCACTTGGGCGAGCCGTACTCGTTGGCGAAGTCGCCTTGCTCGTAATAGCCGGCGCGGTCGCAGCCTTCATGCACCGTCTTGCCGAAGAGCCACGTCGGCCGGCCGGCTTCGTCGAGCGGGATCATGGGGGCCAGCCCCGCCACCTGGTAGAGCAGGTAGAGCAGCGTCTCCATGAAGTTGTCGGGCTGGACCGGACAGCCGGGGACGTTGACGATCGGCAGGCCGGCTTTGCTCTTCCAGTCCCAGCCGAGGTAGTCGTTCATCCCCATGCAGCCGGTGGGGTTGCCTTCCATGGCGTGGATGCCGCCGTAGGTCGCGCAGGTGCCGCACGCGACGACGGCCAGCGCCTTGGGCGCGAGGCGGTCGATCCACTCGCAGGTGGTGATCGGCTGGCCGGTCGTGGCGTCGGTTCCGAGCGCGGCCCAGTAGCCTTCGCTCTTGATCTTTTCGTTGGGGATGGACCCTTCGACGACGAGCACGAAGGGTTCGAGCTTTCCCTCGTCGGCAAGGTACCAGTACTTCATGAACTCGTCGCCGACCTCGTAGGCGAGCACCGGGTTGTGCAGGTGGACCTTCGGCAG
>JBKJPD010000126.1:0-2795 GCA_046595345.1 Pseudonocardia sp. | reverse complement strand
ACCGGGAACCGCTGCTGATCGTTGCTGCGGTAGGCCGCCGCGTGACCCGCGACGGCCGCGGCGCCGCGCACCTCGCGCAGACCGGCGCCGACGTCGACGCGCAGCACAACCTGCGGGTCAAGCGCCGCGATCAGACCCTCAAGGTCACCACTGCGCGCCGCGGCCGGGAACGCGTCGACGATCTCCCGCCGCGCCCCCGGGAGTCTGGCCACCGGGCGATCCCGGCAATTCGACGGCTGGACCCGGCGCGATCCCAGGGGGGAGCGCGCCAGCGGCGTCCAATGCCAGACTGGTGGCCGCACGGCACCCGCAGTGCGATGTCGGCGCGACGATCTTGCGCTACCTGGCTACTGGCGACAACCAGGGCCAGTCGTCTCTGGATCTTGAATTCGCGAACTCGGTCGGCGTACCAGATCCGCAAGCGCGGGCCATCGCAAGTCGCTACATCCAGCTCTGCGATGACCGGGCCAACGTTGAGGAGGCGGCAGCCGCATCAGCACAGTCTCGCAGCGAGCAGGAATCCCGCGATGCGGAGGCCCGCGCAAGCCAAGATGCGCAGAAAGCTGCGGAAAACCGTGTCCGTATCAACGAGGAAAGCAAGTCGTGCGCGACCATCGGGGGGTGCTACTCAGACCGCCGGTGCTATTCCACGGTGACGGGCAACCCCAGGGGACGTGCGGGAGCGGAGTGCGTCTACCCCGACGGGACCCCCCGCTCGGTCGGCCTCGTCAACGGAAAGATTGACACCGCGTTCTACCAGAACGACAAGGAGTTGGAATGCTTTCGATGACTCGCCCAACACTGCGTTGGTCAGTAGTCTCCGACCTCGATGACGACGTTCATGTCGTGGGCCTGGTTTGATCCGCGTCAGTGTGAGCGCCGTCGCCGTCGCACGTCATGTGGCACGAAACAGCGTCGACTAGTGCTCTCAGCGACTTCTCATGCGCCGTCCGTTCACACTGTTGTCGCAGGTAAAGGTTGTGTACGACATCGGCTGACCCACTTGTAAGTGGTTGCTCGCTCGGGCGTTTCGCTCGTCTACTCGAAGTAGTCTTCGTCGATTTCGACGACGGTGAAGGTTTGGACGGGTTGGACGCCGACGCCGTACTTGGTCATGAGTTCGCCGAGTCGGTCACCGTCGATCAAGACGACGCTGGCGCTGACGGACCGCGCGTAGTCGATGGCGTCCCGGCTGAAGCTACTGGTCGTAATGAAGATGCCCTGATTGGCCTGCTGGCCATGGAGGGCGCCGACGAAGCCCTGAATCTGGGGGCGGCCAACAACATTGTCGTTGGCGTAGCGCTTGGCTTGCACGTAGATGCGGGCCAGCCCGAGCGCGTCTTGGTCGATGACTCCGTCGACACCGCCGTCGCCGCTGCCGCCGATCCGGCGCGCGCGTTGCTCGACGCCGCCGTAGCCCATGGCGACCAGGACGTCGAGGACGGATTGTTCGAGGAAGTCAGGACTGGCTGCTCTGAGCCGTTCGAGTAGTTGGGCTGCGACGTCGGTTCGGAGCCGTGCGACGCTTGCGTTGATCTGTTCAAGGGGGTCGAGGAGTGTCTCGTCCGGCAGTTGGGCCTGGCCGGCGGATGGAGCGGATGTCCGTGTCGCGGGCTGATAGTCGCGGTAGGCAGGGATCTGGTGGAGCTCGCGTTCGCCGAAGCCGTCGGGATGTTGGGCGAGGAGCTGCTGTCCCAGTTCGGTGATGGTGTACGTGGCGCGCCGAGGGCGGATGAGCGCTTCTGCCCTCATGAGGGAGGACGTGGCCCAGCCGACGCGGTTTCGATAGCGCAGTTGACCGGAGTCGATGGTCTCGGCACGCTGATCCCCGGTTAGTTGCACGTCGTTGGCAACCCGTTCGTGGAGCTCGCGGGCTGGCAGCGTGGCGCCGTCGCGGAGGACTCGCAGGACCGGGACGAGGAAGCCGTCCCAGGTTGGCATCTCGCTGACAGTCTGGCCGCTGATCACTGTGGGAGAGTAAACCCGGACTTGATCGGCCCAGCCGATGAGTGCCTCCCGTCGGTGGAGGGCGCCCGGCCCGCTCTGATGCCGTGCTGTGGGGGTCCCTCGGCGGGGAGTCGGCCGTGGTTGCGGGCTTGGCGTGCGGCATCGGTGCGGTTGGCTGCGCTGGTTTGTCGATGGGGTTGGACAGGTAGTTGCGCACCGGTCCGGGGCTGAGGTGGAGGGCCTGCGCGATGTCGTGTGCGCCGAGTCCACCTCGGTGGCGTGCAGGACGTTGATTTCGCGGCTGGTGAGCGGGTTGGGGCCGGAGTCGAGGGCGAGCTCGGGGTCGACGGTCGTCCCCCCGTCGGCGATGGTGCTCAACGCGGTGAGGAGTTCGTTGGGGGGCCGGTCCTTGAGGAGGAACCCCGGGCACCGGCGTTGAGGGTGCGGCGCAGGTAACCGGGGAGTCCGAAGGGGTCGCCCGACATGTTCACGTCGCCGGGGAACTGTGGACCAACGATCCGCACGAGTTTGGATACTTGATCCGACCATGCTTAGCGATGCCCCCGTCACTCTCGCTCGCCTCGAGAAGGCAGCCGACCGGGCGGCGGCTGCGGGACGGGCGCTCGATGAGGTGAGGCGCGTCGCCCTGTTGCTAGCCGCCCTCATTCTGCTTGTCAGCGCGATCCGGCGACTGCGGACCCGCACGCGTTCCGCGGTGGTCCTGCCCCACTGGTTCGGCCCCTGGACTGCCGGCCCCCTGGGGGTGCTGGTCACCGGTGCGGACCTGCCCAACGCCTTCCCGTACATGATAGACATCGAGCGCCTGAGCGCCGCTCAAGTGCCCACCA
>JBKJPD010000051.1:0-5484 GCA_046595345.1 Pseudonocardia sp. | reverse complement strand
GGTTCGAGTCGGGCTCGATGCCGTTCGCGCAGGTGCACTACCCCTTCGAGAACACCACGTGGTTCGAGAACCACTACCCCGGGGACTTCATCGTCGAGTACAACGGCCAGACCCGTGGCTGGTTCTACACGCTGCACGTGCTGGCCACAGCATTGTTCGATCGGCCGGCGTTCCGGTCGTGCGTGGCTCACGGCATCGTGCTGGGCGACGACGGCGCCAAGATGTCGAAGTCGCGCAAGAACTACCCGTCGGTCACCGAGGTGTTCGACCGCGACGGCTCCGACGCCATGCGCTGGTTCCTGATGGCCTCGCCCATCCTGCGCGGGGGCAACCTGGTCGTCACCGAGCAGGGCATCCGCGAGGGTGTCCGGCAGGCGATCCTGCCGCTGTGGAACACCTGGTACTTCCTGTCGCTCTACGCAGGTGCGGCCGGCCGGGCGGGCGTCACGCGCATCGACTCGACCCATGTGCTCGACCGGTACGTGCTGGCCAAGACCGCTTCGCTCATCGACGACGTCACGGCGGCGTTCGACGTCTACGACATCGCCGGGGCCTGCGAGCGGATCCGCGACCATGCGGAGGTGCTCACCAACTGGTACGTGCGGCGCTCGCGCGACCGGTTCTGGGCCGGTGAGGCCGACGCGATCGACACCCTGCACACCGTGTTGGAGGTGACGGCGCGGGTCGCGGCGCCGCTGCTGCCGCTGATGACCGAGCGGATCTGGCAGGGCCTGACGGGTGGACGGTCGGTGCACCTCGCCGACTGGCCGGCCGCCGACTCGTTGCCGCACGATACCGGCCTGGTGGCGGCGATGGACCGGGTGCGGCAGGTGGCGTCGTCGGCGCTGTCGCTGCGCAAGGCACGGGGCCTGCGGGTGCGTCTGCCGCTGGCCACCCTCACCGTGGCCGCGGCGGACGCGGCCGCGTTGGAGCCCTTCGTCGACATCCTGCGCGATGAGGTCAACGTCAAGGACGTCGTACTCACCACCGACGTGGCCGTCCATGGCCGCTTCGAGATCGCGGTCAACGCCCGCGCCTGCGGGCCGCGGCTGGGTGGTGACACCCAGAAGGTGATCCGCGCGGTCAAGGCGGGGGAGTGGTCGGCGAACCCCGACGGGACGGTCACCGCGGCCGGCATCGAACTGCTGGCGGGTGAGTTCAGCGAGAAGCTGGTGGCGGCGGATCCGGAGGAGACCGCGGCCCTGCCGGGCTCGACGGGGCTCGTCGTGCTCGACACGGCGGTCACGCCCGAGCTGGCGGCGGAGGGCACGGCCAAGGACGTGGTCCGGCTGGTGCAGCAGGCTCGTCGCGACGCGGGTCTGGACGTCTCCGATCGCATCGCGCTGGTCCTCGACGCCCCGGCCGCCGTCCTGGACGTCGTCCGCGCGTTCGAGGCGTTCCTGGCCGGTGAGGTGCTGGCCACCGCGGTCACCTACGGAGGGCTCGCGACCGGGACACCGCCCGGCACGGTCACGGCCCCCGACGGCACCACTGCCGAGGTCCGCGCCCAGGTCACCCGCACCCCCTGATCCGCGAGTCGGGGTCTCGCTGCGCGCGAGTCGGGGCATGCGCGCGAGTTCGCCGCTCCGGTCCCGGAACGACGTGAGGAGTCCGGCGTGAAGATCTCCGTGCGGGTGCGTCCCGGCGCCAGGGCCGCCTCCGTCGGGGGGCGCTGGGGCGGGCCGCGTGGACCCGCGCTGCTCGTCGCAGTGCAGGCCCGCGCGGTGGAGGGGGCGGCGAACGCGGCCGTGGTCGAGGTGGTGGCCGAGGCGTTCGGGTTGCGCCGCGCCGACGTCGAACTCGTGGCTGGCTCGCGCGGTCGCGACAAGATAGTGGCGCTGACCGGCGACGAGGCGGAGCTCACCGAGCGCTTGGCCCGATTGCTCGGCACGCCCTAGCGAGCGGCACCGGGCGGGCTGGCGTCAGTTGAATGAGAGTGGTCTGGACTGCTGGTCATGGAGTGTCGTGTTGATGGCGGAGATATTGGCCGCGGCTGGCGGGTGGTGTCGGCGTGGTCGAGGCGTCAGCGACCCAGGATCCGGACCTGCACCTCGGGCAGCTCCGTGAACCCAGCCCGTTCATCGGTGGAGACGAGCAAGCGGCCGGTGGCGCGGGCCGTGGCGGCGATGATCAGATCGTGGGCGTCCCGCGGCCGGCCCGCGCGGCGGACGTGGGCGAGTAGGGCCGCGTGATGGACGGCCACCTCCAGCGTGTAATCCACCACCGGCACGACGGCGAGCAGCTCGTCGAGGAACGCCTGCTGAGCGGCCCGACGCGCCGGGTCGTCATCGAGCTCGATCCCGGTCAAGTACTCGGCCAGCACGACCGCGGGTAGCGCCACGTCGTCCTCGTCGGTGTAGGCGGACGGGTCGAGCCGCCCGCGCACGGCGGCCACCAGCACGCCGGTGTCGAGGATCAGTCGCGCCACGGATCGCCGTCCAGGTCGGCGGGTGTGTCGCCGACCGCCGCGACGGTGGTGGCGAACCCGTCGTCGACACCCAGCCGTTCCCGCCAGCGATGTGGACCGGGCCCTCGCGAGGACGGTGCCGAAGATCGCAGGCTCTCTGCTGGTCGTCACTGCCCGGAAGCCCGCAAGTTCCTGACGAGCCCTGGGAAACCTCGTATGAACAGGTCCAAGCCGCGACGATCGCCGAGCCGAGCCGTGCATGACGGCCGCGCAGCTCCTGACTGAGTTGTATCGGTTTAGCGACCACCTGCAAGGTCGTCGAGTCGGCGTTGTGCCTCGTCGGGGATGCGGAGCGGAACCTCGATCCGGCGGCCGCTGAGTGTGATCGTCGCGGTGCGCAGCGGCCGGAACGTCTTCACGATCTTGTTGATGAACAAGCCGGTGCGCGCTTGGGCCTTGCGGGAGGACCGGCGCCGATTGCGCTGATCGACCTGCCGACTACACCGCACCCTTAACCGGCTCCTCGATCTTAGGTGGGCACCGTCGGGTTCCTCGCTGACAATTGATCAACCCCATCGCAGACGACCGGTGCGATAGACCCGGCAAGGTCATCGACAAGGCGGGTGTCCGGGCAGGCCCAGCGTCTCGTCGCGGGACCGGAACGGCAGAAGCGGGGTGCCGACCGGCCGACTCGCCCGGCAGATCGGCGACCTCGTCGGTTCGGTGGGTGGCTTAGGCTGGTGGCCGTGACCGGACCGGCAGCGGCGCGTTGGGCGGAACTTCAGGCGGGGCGCGGCATCCCGCCAGAGATCCTGATCCGGGCCGAGAGCGACCCCTGGCACCACGATACGAGCTACTTCGTCGCTCCGCCGGTTGCTGCGGACACGCCCTCACGGGACGCGGCGCTCGCGCTGCTCGGCGACGGCGGCACCGTGCTTGATGTCGGCTGCGGTGGGGGTGATGCGGCGTTCGCGCTGGTGCAGCGCGCCACCCACGTGACCGGGTTCGACCAGCAGCACGACATGCTCGACCAGTTCGCCTCTACCGCGACTGCGCGGGGCGTCCCTTTTCGGACGGTGCACGGTCGCTGGCCGCAGTCTGCCTCGATGGCCTGCGCCGCGGACGTGGTCGTCTCCCACCATGTCCTGCACAACATCGTCGACCTGCCGCCGTTCCTGCTCGCACTCACTGCCGCAGCGCGTCGCGGGGTGGTCGTCGAGATGCTCACCCAGCACCCGATGGCCTGGCTCGACCCGCTGTGGGCGCGGTTCCACGACGTGCACCGCCCGCCCTCCGCGACAACCGACGATGCGCTCGCCGTACTGGCGGAGCTCGGTGTCGAACCGGACGTGACGAGGTGGGAGCGGGTCTCCCCGCCGAGGCAGGACCCGGTCTGGGTGACCCGCAGGCTGTGCCTGCCCGCCGATCGCGTGCCCGAGGTCGACGCTGTGCTCGGCGAACTGGTGCGGCCGCGGATCGCCGCCACCCTCACCTGGGGACCGTGACGCCCGACGACTCGGCCGGTGCATCGGCGAACTTCCGCGTACGGCCCGACTCGCGCACACGGAGAGCCCGACTCGCGCACACGGAGAGCCCGACTCGCGGGGAGGGAGAGCCCGACTCGCGGGCCGGTTTACGCCGAATCGCAGGGTGCGGACCTGCACAGATAGGGTCAGACCAGCGGAGGTGGTATGCCCGGCCTGGAGATCTTACTCGGTGTGGCCGCAGCGGTAGTGCTGCTCGGGGTGCTCGCCGTGCGTGTCTCGGTCCGGCTCGGGTTGCCGTCGCTGTTGCTCTACCTCGGCATCGGCGTGCTGCTCGGCGAGTCGGTGATCGGCGTCCAGTTCTCCGACGCCCTGCTCACCGAGTCGATCGGGATCGCCGCGCTGGTGCTGATCCTCATCGAGGGCGGGTTGTCCACCCGCTGGGATGCCGTCCGTCCCTCGCTCGGGGTCGGCATCGCGCTGTCGACGGTGGCGGTGGTGGTGAGTGTCGGCGTGGTGGGGGTGTCGCTGCACCTGCTCCTGGGTCTCGAATGGCGCACCGCGTTCCTGTGGGGGGCGGTGCTGTCCTCGACCGACGCGGCGGCGGTGTTCAGCGTGCTGCGTGGGGTCGGGGTGACCAGGCGGCTGGCCGGGGCGCTGGAGCTGGAGTCCGGGATGAACGACGCCCCGGTCGTGCTCGCGGTCATCCTGCTCGCCTCCGATGATCCGATCACCTGGCTCACCCCGGTACTGGTGGTCTACGAGCTCGGCGCTGGAGCGGTGATCGGGGTGCTGTTCGGGATCGGCGGGGCGTGGGCGCTGCGCCGGGCCGCGTTGCCGTCCACCGGTCTGTACCCACTCGCCGCGATCGCGGTATGCGTGCTGGCCTTCTCCGCCGGGCAGCTTGCGCACGCGTCGGGCCTGCTCGCCACCTACGTCGCCGCGCTCGTGCTCGGCAACTCGAAGCTGCCGCACCGCGGCGGCGTGCTGTCCTTCGCCGAGGGCACGGGATGGCTCGCCCAGATCGGGCTGTTCGTGCTGCTCGGGGTCTACGCCTCCCCGCCGCGGTTGCTCGAGGCCATCGGTCCCGCGCTCGTCGCGGGGCTGGTGCTGATCCTCGCTGCCCGCCCGCTGTCGGTTCTCGCAGCAGCCACCCCGTTCCGCATACCGTGGCGGGAACAGGCCTTCCTTTCCTGGTCGGGGCTGCGCGGGGCGGTGCCGATCGTGCTGGCGCTGATCGCCCTGATCGAGGCCGGAGGCACGCCCGAGGCACTGTTGCTCGTGGACGTGGTATTCGTCCTCGTCGTGGTGCTCACCCTGCTGCAGGGCACCACGCTGCCGTGGGTGGGACGGATACTCGGAGTGGTGCGCCCGGCCGAGGCCCGGGAGATCGAGGTCGACGCCGCTCCGCTCGACGAGCTCGGAGCGGACCTGTTGCAGGTGCGGGTGCCTGTCGGATCCATGCTGCGGGGGGTCTATCTGCAGGAGCTGCGGCTGCCCCGGGGGGCCACCGTCAGCCTCGTCGTGCGGAACGACGAGGCGTTCACCCCGAATGCCGAGACCCGCCTTCGGGAGCTCGACCAACTGCTCGTC
>JBKJPD010000614.1:0-4428 GCA_046595345.1 Pseudonocardia sp. | reverse complement strand
CGCATGGCGAGGTAGCCGGCCGTCCACGGGCCGATGCCGGGCAGTGCGACCAGCGCCGCCCGCAGGTCCGTGGGGTCCCGGCCGGGGTCGAGCACGAGGCTGCCGTCGGCCAGCGCCGCCGCCAGCCCCAGCACCGCCTCGATCCGCCGGGCCGGGCCGGTCAGGACCTCGGCGCCGCGTTCGACGATAGCGGCGGGGGTGGGAAAGAGCAGGTCGGGGCCGCCCGCGGCGAGGGCGGGTGGCAGCCGCTCGCCCAGCGCCGTGGCCAGCCGGGACGCGGCGGTGCGGGCCGCTGCCACCGAGACCTGTTGGCCCAGCACAGCCCGCAGTGCCGTCTCGGCGCCGTCGACGGTGCCGGGGACCCGGATGCCCGGCACTGCCGCGACCGCCGGGGCCATCGCGGGATCGCGCCCGAGCACCTCGTCCACCGCGACGGGATCCGCGTCGAGGTCGAGCAACCGGCGCAGCCGCGCGACGGCCGGGCCGAGGTCACGGGGGTCGGCCAACCGCAGTGTCGCCGTCACATGATCGCCCCCGAGGTCGAGCGCCACCGTCGCTGCGCCGTGCGGCAGGCGCAGCGTCCGCCGGTAGCCGTCCTCCAACGACTCCACTCCGTCGAGCGCGCGGGCGGCGAGGAACGCGAGCAGCCCGTCGGCGTCGAGCGGTGGGCGGTAGGGCAGTCGCAGCACGAGCGTTCCGGCGACCGCGGGCGCGGAGCCGCGACCCCGCCCGGACTCGGTACGCAACGTCGTGGGCGGCACGCCGTAGACCTCGCGCACCGTGTCGTTGAACTGCCGCACGCTCGCGAAGCCCGCGGCGAACGCGACGTCGGCCATGCCCATCGGCGTCGTCTCGATCAGCAGCCGGGCGGTATGGGCGCGGTGGGCGCGGGCCAGCGCCAGTGGACCGGCGCCGAGCTCCGCGCTGAGCACCCGGTTCAGCTGCCGCTCGGAGTAGCCCAGCCGGGTGGCGAGGCCGGTGACGCCGTCGCGTTCCACGACACCGTCGGAGATCAGCCGCATCGCGCGGGCGGCTAGGTCGGCGCGGACGTTCCAGTCAGGCGAACCGGGCACGGCGTCGGGCAGGCAGCGCCGGCAGGCCCGGTACCCGCGCTGCTGCGCGGCCCCTGAGGTGGGCAGGAACTCGACGTTGGCCCGCTTGGGTGTGGTGGCGGGGCAGGACGGTCGGCAGTAGATCCCGGTGGTGCGCACGGCCGTGATGAAGTGCCCGTCGAAGCGCGCGTCGCGGGAGGCGACGGCGCGGTAGCAGCGTTCCTGGTCGAGTGGCACACCGCAGACTCTGCCACCGCCCAGCGTGGCACTCTGGCGGGAATCGGACGCCGCTGCCGGGCTTCCGCCGGGTCCGCCGCGGCCGCGGCCAGGGTGATGTCCAGTGAATTCTCGCTGGGCCGGCGGTCGGCACCCCACGTCCGGTGCGGCAGTCGGATCACGGATTTGTCACTCGACCGGCCCGGCGATCCTGGGCCTGGCCGTGGCTGCCCTCGCGTCCCTGCAGGCCGCCGGAAGGGCGCGACTACCCTGGACCCCCGTGTCCCTCACCCTCGGCATCGTCGGCCTTCCCAACGTCGGGAAGTCGACGCTGTTCAATGCGCTGACCAACAACGATGTGCTGGCCGCCAACTACCCGTTCGCGACCATCGAGCCCAACGTCGGGGTGGTCGCGCTGCCCGATCCGCGCCTCGCCGAGCTCGCGAAGATCCACGGCTCGGTGAAGCTCGTGCCCGCGGTCGTGTCGTTCGTCGACATCGCCGGCATCGTGAAAGGGGCGTCGGAGGGCGCGGGGCTGGGCAACAAGTTCCTGGCCAACATCCGCGAGTCCGACGCGATCTGCCAGGTCGTGCGCGTGTTCGACGATCCCGACGTCGTGCACGTCGACGGCCGCATCGACGCCGCCGCCGACATCGAGACGATCTCCACCGAACTGATCCTCGCCGACCTGCAGACCCTGGAGAAGGCCGTCCCGCGCCTCACCAAGGAAGCGCGCATGCAGAAGGACCGTCGACCGGTCCTGGAGGCCGCGGAGAAGGCCGTCGAGATCCTCGACAGCGGAACCACGCTGTTCGCCGCCGGCGTCGACCGCGCCCCGCTGCGCGAGCTCTCGCTGCTCACCACGAAGCCGTTCCTCTACGTCTTCAACGCCGACGAGGGCGTCCTCACCGACGCGGCGCGCCGCACGGAGCTCACCGAGCTGGTGGCCCCGGCCCGAGCCGTGTTCCTCGACGCCAAGGTGGAGGCGGAGCTGCTCGAACTCGACGAGGAGTCGGCCCGCGAGTTGCTGGAGTCGATCGGCCAGGACGAGCCCGGCCTCTCCGCGCTCGCCCACGCCGGCTTCTCCGCCCTCGGCCTGCAGACCTACCTGACCGCCGGGCCGAAAGAGGCCCGTGCCTGGACGATCCACAAGGGCGACACCGCCCCCCAGGCGGCCGGGGTGATCCACACCGACTTCGAGCGCGGGTTCATCAAGGCCGAGATCGTGTCCTTCGCCGATCTCATCGAGGCCGGGTCGATGGCGGCCGCCAAATCCGCGGGCAAGGTGCGGATGGAGGGCAAGGACTACGTCATGGTCGACGGCGACGTGGTCGAGTTCCGGTTCAACGTCTAGACAACCGCAGCGCCGCAGGTCAGAGGATATTTAGCCCTCCACAGTCCTTTGGAGAGTCCTTGGGAGGGCTCAACGCCGCCGCCGGCATCCCATCGGCAGCCGTTCGCGTCCGATCCTCAGCGGTGGGCCACAGGTGCGAGCAGGTGTCCACAGTCGTCGTCGCCTTGGAGTGGCCGAGCGCCCGCTGGACCGTCACGACGTCGCACCCCGCAGCGATCAACCCGGAGGCGTAGTAGTGCCTCAGGTCGTGCAGGCATAACGCGCGTTGTGCCGACACACGATCGGGGTCCGGCACAGGACCCCCAACGCCGAACGCGGGTCGACCAGCCGCGCTTACCGCCAATGGGACGCCCAACGTGGGATCGACACCTGGCGAAGACATCCGGATTTGTCGATGAGCGGGAGTCGTTCTGAGCTGTTATATCGCGTGGAGCCCGCGGCGCCCCGTGATGCATCTGTCTCGGCGGCTGCGGCATACTGCCCAGAAAGACGTTCCAGCTGGAACTTCAGACCTTTGCGGACCCCTGCGGTTCGGACCCGCCCGCGTAGAGTCGGCGCCAGACGGTCGAGTCCCGACTGATCAACGCGCATTCCTCGGGACAACACCACGGTGGCGGCATTGAATCGGTTCTGTCATAGGGGGGCCGTTACTCCTCACAGAAGAAGCGATGCCGGACTCGGCGAAGCCACGCTCGAGGCGTAGCCAGTGGGAGCGGCAGAACCCATGCCCTTTCAGCGATCAGCCGTCGCACGGGCCTGTTCGTGCGGTCCACGGGGCGCGTCGTCGCCGGTCTGATGGACCGGATGAAACGCCGCGAGCCGGCCCGGGCTCGTCCTGCGGATTCAACACCGCCTCGTTCTCGTCTGGAATCTCGACGCTCTCGGCGAGTACGTCGGCGTCGTCATCGATGTCGGGCGATTTCGGCGGTGGCGGGTCTGGTCGCGGCAGCACCCTTGCGTGGCGCAGCGCCCGCCCGGATGATCCTCGCCAGGACGCGATGAGGCGTATCGGAGGCCTGCTCGAGTGAGAGGGCTTGTGATGAGCGAAGGTCCCGGGCCAGTCGAGGAGCCTCCAGAGGTTCCGGAAGAGCCGGCGAAGCGGACGGGAGCGGAGGATCCGTTCGACCCCGTCGACCCCGATGATCCGCTGCGCGTCGCGCCCAGGCCGAAGCCCGACCCATTCGCGAACGACGATCCGACCCAGCCTGCGACGCGGAATCTCGGCATGCCCATTCCACCACCGGTTCCGTCGGCAGCCCCGGCGGATCCCCCGGGGCGCACCGACCTTCGTAAAGGGGTCAACGCGGTGCAGAACCGTCTGGCGGCCCTCGAGAAGGCGGAAGCTTCCGGCGTGAGCCGTCTCGGGGGGTCGGTGCGCGCAGGCCGCAACGCACTGGGCGAGCACTGGCAGCTCACAGTGGAAATGATCCTCGCCCGACGCGGCGCACGGACGAGCCCCGATGACGACAGCGGCCTCGACGGCCTGAAAGACCTGCGCGCCACGATCGGCGTTCGCCAGGGGGCCATCACGGCGGCGCTCGGTGACTGGTGTGCCGCGCGTGACAGCGTGCCGCCCGATGAAGCGGCGCTCGGTGTCGCGATGGCGCGGGCCCAGGATGCGGTCGACGCCCTGCGTGGGGCCTTCTCCAGCGGCTCCGCCGAGTCGCTGGGATCTGAGACCCAGAACGATGCCCGGGTGATTGCTGTGCTTTCCGAGGCGGCCCTTGCGCAGATCGCCGACGAAGGAAACGCGATCGCAGCCGGTCAACGGGTGGCGCGCGGGGCATCCGGCGAAGGACTCTCCGC
>JBKJPD010000451.1:0-4647 GCA_046595345.1 Pseudonocardia sp. | reverse complement strand
CCCGCGGCGCTGTGCGGGATCGTCGGGCTCAAGCCGACCTACGGGCGGCTTCCCAGCGGTGGGGTGTTCCCGCTGTCGGAGAGCTGCGACCACGTCGGGCTGCTCACCGCCGACGTGCACTCCGCGTCGGTCGCGTGGGACGTCCTGTCGCGGCCGGACGGCACAGGTGGAGGCATCCAGCTCCCGGGGGTTTCGGGCGTGCGGATCGGGGTGCCCGTCGACGACTACTGGCGCGCAGCCGATCCGGTGATCGACGCCGCCGTCGCGGTGGCGGTCGAGCGGCTACGGGCCGGGGGCGCGCTCGTCGTCGAGATCCGCACCCCGATGATCGACGAACTGGCGGCCACCTACGCCCCGATCGTCGGCGCCGAGGCGTACGCGACGCACGCAGCCTGGCTGGCACAGCGCCCACACGACTACCAACCGATGACCATGACGCGCCTGCAGAAGTTCGCCGGACAGCCCGCCCGTGAGTACGTCGACGCGCTGCGGGCCCGGCGGCGGCTCTGCGCCGCATTGCGCGAGGCGGTCGGCGAGGTGGACGTGTTGGTACTCCCCACGACACGCCTGCGCGCCACCCCCATCGGGGAGTCCGAGGTCGTGATCGACGGCGTCACTGTGCCCGTGCGGCCCTCGCTCCTCGCGCTCACGTTGCCGTTCAACCTCACCGGGTGGCCCGCAGTCTCGGTCCCCGGCCACGCCCCCGACGGCGGGCTCCCGGTCGGCGTGCAGGTCGTCGGGGTTCGACTCGAGGAGCGGGGAGTCCTCCGGGTGGCGGGAGCGCTCGCGCGTTCGTGAGGCTGAACGGTCCGGGCGCGTAGTGTCTCGCGGCGTGGCGGAGCGGGCGGTGTGCGTGATCGGCGTCGGGTTGATCGGCGGGTCCCTGATGCGCGCGGCGGAGAAGGCGGGCCGCCCGGTGTGGGGCACGAGCGCCACCGTCGCGACCGCCGAGGCCGCGAAGATCGATGGGTTCGACGTCACCCCCGACACCGACGCCGCGCTACGCCGGGCCGCCGAGACCGACGCGCTCGTTGTGCTGGCCGTCCCGCTGACGGTGCTCCCCGACGTACTGCGCCGGGTCGACGCCATCGCGCCCACCTGCCGGTTGACCGACGCGGTGAGCGTCAAGGTCGCGGTGGCCGACGCCGTCGCCGCCCATGCTCCGCGCGCCCGTTTCGTCGGCGGGCACCCGATGGCGGGCACCGCGGAATCGGGCTGGGCCGCCGGGACGGCCGACCTGTTCACCGGCGCCGCCTGGGTGATCGCGGCCGACGACGGCCTCGACCCGGATGTCTGGGCCGACGTCGCGGAGCTCGCATGGGCATGCGGGGCCCGGGTCGTCCCGGCCGCGGCGGACGAGCACGACCTTGCCGTGGCCCGCATCTCGCATCTGCCGCATCTGCTCGCCGCCGTTCTCGCCGCGGTCGGTGCGGCGGGCGAGGACGAACTGGCGCTCGCGCTGGCCGCGTCCTCGTTCGCCGACGGCACCCGCGTGGCAGGCACCCGGCCCGAGCTCGTACTGGCCATGTGCGAGGGCAACCGCGACGCCCTGCTCGCCGCCGTGGACGACGCGCTGGGCAGGCTCGGAGCGATGCGGGGCGCGCTCGCCTCCACCGGCGGGCTCGCCGCGACGGTGCGGGCCGGACACGCCGGGCGTCGGCGCTGGGCGGATCGGGAACCGATGGGGGTTCGGGTGAAGCGGCGCAGTTCGCTCGCCCGGCTGCGCGAGATCGGAAGGCGCGGCGACGCCGTGGTCGGCTGGCAGGGGGCCTGACCGGGCCTGCAGGGCTGACAGGTCAGCTCGCCGCGCGCTCGATCCCCGGAACGGTGAACCGGTCGGCCACGCCCGGGTAGCTCACGACCACGCCGTCGGCGTCGACCACGAGGTCGGCGGTGAAATCGCCCCACCCGAACCCGATCACGGCAGTGTCACCGGCGACGGTCGACACCGTGCGGTAGTCCTGCTCGACGAGCCGGACCTCGAGGTCGGGCTGAGTCACGAACACGATCGGGACCGTGTGCTCACCGGCCTCGCGGTGCAGCCCGAGCCTGCGGATCGGCAGCGAGTTGAACAACGCGCTGTGGGCCAGGTCGACGTCCAGCGCGCTCCCGAACTGGGCGCGCGAGCCACCGGTACCGGTGTCGAGCAGCCAGAAGCCGTCCTCCGTGCGATTCATGGTGAGGTGCCGCTCGCGCTCGGCGGTGGCGCTGGTGACCGACAGGCGCTCGACCCCGCCGTCCTCGTCCACGACCAGCCGGTAGGACGAGGTGAAGTCTCCGGTGGCATCGGCGCGGATCATCCTGCCCAGCGCCCGGAAGGCCTTGCCTGTTCCGAGGTATACGCGGACGCCCTCGAACCCGTGACCGTTCTCGGCCTGCCACGTGAGCATCGTCGTCACCGGCACCACCGTAGTCGACGACCACACTGACGTGTCCCCCCGCCGGGGGGGGCACGTCGGTGGTGCTGCGCAGATCAGGCCCCTGCGGGTTTGGTGTCGGTGGCCTCGCCGTCCGGGATCAGTTCCTTGAGCTTGTCGACGGCCATGTCGACCTGCTCAGCGTGGCCGAACTTCTCCTTGACGACGTCGCCCACCTTCTCTGCGGCCGTCTCGATCTGCTCGCTGTGCTCACTGATCAGCTTGCCGGCCTTGCCGGCGAGCGCGTTGAAATCCACCATCGTGCGGCCCCTTTCGCGAGCGTCGGAATGACCACATGGTGCCCCGGACCCGCCGACCTGGCCAGCAACCCACGGATCACTGCTCCAGGTGTACCTGACCGGGGTCGAGATCGTTGCGAATGCCCCGAAACACCGGCTGCCGGAGCCGCCCGCCGTCGGTCCAGCCCAGATGCGCGACCTCGACGACGGTGAGCGGCTCGACCCAGTGGGCACCGGTGGAGTCCGGGCGCGGAACCCGCTCGCGAAACGGTGACAGCGGGGCGGCCACCAGCCCCTGCACCAGCACCCGCTGCGCCGTGGTGGCGGCCAGCCCGGACCCGACCTTCCCGGCGTACCGCAACCCATCACCTTCCGGGACACCCAGCAGCAGTGCTCCGATGCGGGACGTGCTCGAGCGCTCCGGGCGCCAGCCGCCCACCAGGCACGCCTGGGAGTGGCGGTGGGTCACCTTCACCCAGCCCGGGCTGCGAAGGCCCGGCCGGTACACGCCGGTGCGGCGCTTGGCGACCACGCCCTCCATGCCGCGCTGGCCCGTCGCGTCGAACAGCGCCCGTCCATCGGTGTAGGTCGGCGAGAGCGCGACCGTCGCGAGGGCGTCGACGTCGAGGCGCTCCAGCGTGGCGCGACGCTCGTCGAGCGAGCGGTCGAGCAACGGGACCCCGTAGAGCCGCAGCACATCGAACACCATGAAGGTGACCGGGCGGGCGAACGCCGTGCGCTCGTCCACCGGCGAGTGGACCCGCTCACCCAGCGCAGCGAAGCTCGGCACGCCGCGCTCCAGCAGCACGACCTCACCGTCGAGCAGCACGTCGGGGGCCAACTGGCCGAGGCCCGCGAGCTCGGGGAAGTTCGTGGTGACATCCCGGCCACTGCGGGTGGTCAGTCGCAGCACCCCGTCGACGACGTCGGCGAGCAGCCGCATGCCGTCCCATTTCACCTCGAAGAGCCACTCCGGGCCGTCCGGAAGGGCTCCAGGGGTGGCGAGCATGGGCTGCACGAGGTCATGCTGACATTCCCGAGGCATTCCGCAGAGGAACAGGGGCTCGCAATGCGCGCGATATGGAGTGGCGCCGTGTCATTCGGCCTGGTCAGCGTGCCGATCAAGCTGTATTCGGCCACCACCAACCACGACATCCGGTTCCACCAGGTGCACGGGGCCGACGGCGGTCGTATCAAATACAAGCGCACCTGCTCGATCGACGGAGAGGAGGTCGAGTACGCCGACATCGTCAAGGGCCATGAGACCGACGACGGCGAACTGATCACCCTGACCGAGGAGGACCTCAACTCGCTGCCCATGGCGTCGGGCCACGAGATCGAGGTGATCGAGTTCGTGCCGGCCGACCAGATCGATCCCCTGCTACTGGACAAGAGTTATTACCTCGAGCCCGAGGCGAAAGCGGCCAAGCCCTACGCGCTGCTGCGCGAGGCGCTCGTGCAGACCGATCGGGTGGCCGTGGTCAAGGTCGCGCTGCGTCAGCGCGAGAGCATCGCGCTGCTGCGCGTGCGGGGCAAGGCGATCGTGCTGCAGACGATGTTGTGGCCCGACGAGGTGCGCGAGCCCGAGTTCGCCATCCTCGACGCCCACGCGGAGCTTCGGCCCCAGGAGCTGACGATGGCCGCGTCGCTGGTGGAGAGCCTGGGAGCAGACTTCGACCCGTCGC
Source organism: Pseudonocardia sp. (assembly GCA_046595345.1). Lineage (GTDB taxonomy): Bacteria > Actinomycetota > Actinomycetes > Mycobacteriales > Pseudonocardiaceae > Pseudonocardia. Next base: position 306 of record JBKJPD010000451.1, on the reverse strand, counting down.
AGTTCCATGACGACTACCGCGATGCCGTCGAGGAACTCATCGAACGCAAGCGCACCACCGGCGACACCCGGCCCGCACCGGTGGCGGCCAAGCGCTCCGACCACTCCGACTCCATGACCGACCTGCTCAGCGCCCTGCAGGCCAGCGTGGATGCGGCGCGGACGAAGGCGGGCGGCGGGGCGGCGCCCGCCTCGAAAGCCGACGACGACGAGCAAGCGCCCCGCAATCGGACCCGAAAACCGGCCTGAACGGTCAGGGGCCCAGCGAACTCTTCGGGGGACGCTGGTCGTCGGCCAGAGCCTCGAA
>JBKJPD010000417.1:0-3941 GCA_046595345.1 Pseudonocardia sp. | reverse complement strand
GGTCGCCCTTGGCCTGGTTGACGTTGTCGGTGACGGCGATGAGCTGCGGGCCGTTGAGGTCGTTGGCGAAGTCGCCGCGCCGCGATGTCGTCCATTTCGACGCTCCGGAACGCCAGGCCTCGGCCAGCGGCACGATGTGGTCGATGTCGACATCCAGGTCGGAGGTCCAGGTGGCGCCGTCGTAAGGGCTGTACCAGGTGCCGGTGGTGACGGGGCAGGGGTTGACCCCGGTGCCGTCGCGCTGGAGGACCAGATCGCGGGTGTCGCAGTCGCCGAAACTGCGCCAGTGCGGGAACAGTGCCCGCGAGTACCCCGACATCGAGCCGGGACTGCGTACGGTCAGCGCGGCGAGCTCGCTGCGGGCTGTGGCCTCTGAAGGGATCGCCGGCGGTCGTGCCGACGCCGCGGGGGAGATCAGCACCAGAAGGGTCAGTGCGGCGGCGAGCGTGGCCAGGATTCGAAGAATTCTACTCACGGTCACCATGGCACCCCGTATAGGTGATCGCTGAGAGGCGGCTACATGGCCTACTGCCGTGACTTTGAGTAACACTCGCGGATCGGCGCTCTCCGGCGTGGGGTCGAGTCCCTGGAGGTGACGTTTCCAGGTCTGAGGAGAGACCCCACTGATCACCGGGCTCGCGGTGTGTCCGGTCGACGTATAGGTGACGGTGCCCGCGGGTGGTGGGCCGGTTGGTGGAGCTGCGCGGCCCAGGGTCCGGCGTGGCGGGAGTGGCAACAGCGTCAGGTTCGAGCCGATGTAGCCCAGGTGCCGGGATCGGTGACGGCGCCCAGTGTGCCGCGTCGCTGCGCGGTATCCCCGGACCGACTGACCCGTCACGACCCAACCTCACGCAGGGGTAGGGTTGTCCGGATGAGACGGTGCGGCTTCGGGTGGCGGAACGATGCGGATAGGTGAGGTCTCCGACCGGGTCGGCCTGTCGCTGCGGACACTGCGGCATTACGACGAGATCGGGTTGGTCGTGCCGTCGGATCGGTCGGCAGGTGGGTTCCGGTTCTACACCGAGGCCGACGTGACGCGCCTGGAGTTGGTGAAGACGATGCGCCCGCTCGATCTCTCGCTCGACCAGATCCGCGAGCTGGTCGAGACGATGGCCGCTGCGGCGGTGTCGAGCGACCCGGGTGAGGTGGAGCAGGTGGTCGGGCGGCTCACGATGTACCGGATGCTCGCCGAGAGCCGGGTGGAGGCGCTGCGCGCGCAGGTGCAGGGCCTGGAGCGGCTCTCCCGTGAGGTGCGGGTCATCGAGACCGCGGCGCGGGAGCGTGCCGCCGGCGGGAGCCGATGACGACATCGGTCCTAGCGGAGGCGTTCCGTCGGACTGGATGGAGATGGAGCGCGCGTCGACCAGCGGCGGATGGAGACGGTTCGGCGCAAGTATCCCGACCTGATGCTGGAGCCGCTGCCGGGTCGGTCGAGCACTGACCGTCCGCGAGAGGTCCGCGGACGAACCACGAAAGGTGGCACCTCGTGCCCTCGTCGACGCGCGCTGTGCCGCGTGCCGGTTCCCCCTCCGGTTGGGCGGATGCCCGGGTCACCGCGGCGGGCGCGGTCGCGTATGCCCTGACCGCGCCCGGGCAGACCGCCGCGGTGTCGGTGTTCGTCGACCCGATCGTCGTCGAGCTCGGGGTGAGCCGGTCTGTTGTGTCGACGGCCTACCTCGTCGGCACCCTGGTAGGCGCCGCGGCACTTCCTCTGGTCGGGCGGGCGATGGACCGCTTCGGTGCCCGCCCGATGCTGCTCGTGGTCGGCGCGGTGTTCGGAGCGGTCCTGGTCGGGCTCTCCGCGGTCAGCGGCGTCGTCGGGCTCACGGCGGGTTTCGTCGGCATCCGTTTCGCCGGACAGGGCGCGCTCACCCTGATCGCCACCACGCTGGTCGCCTACCACGTGCAGCGGCGTCTAGGCACGGCCATCGGCGTCGTGACCGCGGTCGGCTCGGCCGCGATCTCCCTGGTGCCGATCGGTCTGGAGGCGCTCATCGCGGGCAGCGACTTCCGCACGGCGTGGTTGGTGCAGGGCCTCGTGGTGTGGATAGTGATCGCGCCGCTCGCGTTGTGGGGGGTGCCGCCGCGGCGCGCTGGCGTGGAGGATGTGGCGGCCACGACCGGATCACCGGTCGCGCGTCCGCGTGGATCCGCGCGGCGGGTGCTGCGGGTGCCGATGTTCTGGGTGCTGTGCGCCGGTATCGGGGTGTTGTCGCTGGTCAGCACCGCCCTGACCTTTCACCAGGTGGCCATCCTCGCCGAGCGTGGTCTGAGCTCCGCGCAGGCCGCGGCGACGTTCCTTCCGCAGACCCTCGCCGGGCTGAGCAGCACATTGTTGATCGGGATGGCGCTCGATCGGATCTCGCCGAGGCCGGTGATGATCGGGTCCATGGTCATGCTCGTCGTGGCCCTCGTCGCCGGAGGCCACGTCGGACCCGGATGGGGAGCCGTGCTCTACGGCGTCGCTCTGGGTGTGGCGGGCAACTCGTTTCGCACCGTCGAGGCCGCGGCCCTACCCCGCTACTTCGGGACCGACAACCTCGGGGAGATCCGGGGAATCGTGCACTCCGTCGCGGTCGCCGCGTCGGCGGTCGGGCCGCTGATGTTGGCGGTCGGGCGGGAGTGGGTCGAGTCCTACCGGCCGGTGCTGCTGGGGATGACGGTGCTGCCGATCGTCATGATCATCGGCATCGCTCTGGTCGCCGAACCGGTGCCCGAGCGGGACCGCGAGGCTCGACACGTCACGACGTGATGGTCGCGCACGCATCGACCACACCCCGCGACACGTCCTGCATCCCAGCCACGCCGCGTTCTGCACCTCGACCGGAATGCGGCGCGAAGCGCACATCGTGACGTTCCCAACCCTCTCATCGGGGGCTGTTCGGCCACCACCGTCAACGTCGCGGGCCAGGTGCGGTAGCCGCGCGACAACGCCCGCGGCTCGCCCCCGCTCACACGCACAACGCCGATCCCGGGCATCCGGGCCGACGTCGTCGAGATGTCGGATACCACCGCAAGATCTGTTCGAGCAGTCACACCTTGTGATCTCGGACCTCTCGTAACGGTAGAGTTCATGCGGATCGGGCCCCCACAGCGTGTGGCCCGCCCTCCACCTCCCGAAAGTGACGATGACCTCCGCTGTGCTGCAGTCGCTCTGCCCTGCCCGCCCGACCTGGCTGTCCCCGAAGGTGTTCCGCGTCGAGGCCGTCTCCGGTCTCGTCGTCGCCCTGGCCCTGATCCCCGAGGCCATCGCGTTCTCGATCATCGCCGGAGTCGACCCCCGCGTGGGGCTGTTCGCCTCGTTCACGATGGCGGTGACGATCGCCTTCGTCGGCGGACGCCCCGCCATGATCTCCGCCGCGACGGGGGCCATCGCGCTGGTCGTCGCGCCGCTCGCCCGCGAGCACGGTGTGGAGTACCTGCTGGCCGCGGTCGTGCTCGGCGGCATTCTGCAGGTGGTGCTCGCCGCCGTCGGCGTCGCGAAGCTGATGCGGTTCCTGCCGCGCAGCGTGATGGTCGGGTTCGTCAACGCCCTTGCCATCCTGATCTTCACCTCGCAGCTGCCCTACCTGATCAACGTGCCGTGGGCGGTCTACGCGCTACTCGCCGTCGGCCTCGTCGTCCTGGTCGGGCTCCCGCGGATCACCAAGGCGGTGCCGGCGTCGCTGATCGCGATCCTCGCGCTCACCGGGTTCACCGTGCTCGCCGGCGTCGTCGTCCCCACCGTCGGTGACCAGGGCGAGCTGCCCGACACCCTGCCGATCCTCGGCATTCCCGCGGTGCCCTTCGACCTCGCCACGGTGCAGCTGGTCGCGCCGTTCGCGCTGGCCATCGCGATGGTCGGGTTGATCGAGTCGCTGATGACCGCGAAGCTCGTCGACGACATCACCGACACGCACTCGGACAAGACCCGCGAATCCTGGGGGCAGGGCGTCGCGAAC
>JBKJPD010000079.1:0-3570 GCA_046595345.1 Pseudonocardia sp. | reverse complement strand
TCCGCGGCGGCCAGCGCGAGGTGCCCGATGTCGTGGCTCGTGTACCGGCGGGCGACGATGCCCGTCTTCGCGCTGATCTCGTCGGCGCTCATCGGCGACCAGGAGAAGCTGGAGTTGCGCACGACGTCGGTGTTGTCGCAGACGTGCTCACCCCGGGCGATCGCCAGCGCCTCGATCTTCGGCTGCACGCGGAAGGCCTCGCGGACCAGCAGCGCCGGGTACGGGCGGATGGGCTCGACGGGCTTCATCGGCGGCCGGCTGCTGCGGACCGCCGCGGCGCCTGTCTTGACCCGGTCGATGAACGCGACCACGTCCCGGTTGCGCGGGTGGAAAGCGATCACGAAGTCGTCGTCGCCGATCGCGGACGCCGGACGCAGCTCGGTGCGCGAGCGGTCCCACGGGTACTGGTTGTGCAGCACCATCGCCCAGCGGGTGAGGGCTTCGAGCTCGGGGATGTCCTCGTTCGCGTCGAGGATGTCGTGGTAGCCGAACGTCGGGTAGTCCGGGTCGTGCGCGGGCAGCACGAAGGTCAGCGCGTCGGCCTGGCCGATGAACTCCGCCACTGTCGGCTTGATCGCGGGCAGCTCCGTGGCGTGGTGGCGCCGGTGCCGGAACACGTCGAACAGCAGGTCGAAGATCCGGTCCTCGGTAGCGGCGGACTCGGGGTCGGCGTCCCAGGTGGCCGGGAGAGCCCGGTAGGCACGCTCGACGGCAGCCACCTTCTTCTCACCATCCGCCCACGGGGTGAGCACCGGGAGGAAGACGTCGTCGCGGTTGCGCGGGACGTCGCGCCAGCGGGTGGGCCGCTTGTCGAACATCGTTATGGAGTATCGATTGACCCAGAACAGGTTCTGGGACACGTCGCGAAGCAGTTCGAACCGGCTCGGGTAGGCGCCGGACTCGACCCGGCGCAGTATGTCGGTGCCGGTCGGCGCTTTCGCCTCGAAATCGCGCCCGATCACCGCCGTGAACTGATCAAGTGTGTCCAGGACGGAGAAATCCAGTTCTCCGAGGAAATTCGCCGGGAAGACCAGGCGACCGTGGCTGTTGACCACGAACGGCTTCATCATCGACCTCCATTTTGTGTAGTGCGAGCATGGACAGCGGGCCAGGCATACGACGCAGCCGGCAGGACGTTTGAGCGGTGAGATGACCCTATCGATAAATGCCGCTGACCAAAACGTGATCTTCGACAGTGTGCGAGCACACAGGTCCGCTCACCCAATTGTGGTTACCAGTGAGTGCTACTCATCGGTACTACTCCCGAGTTCGGTCGATATCGGCCCCTGGTTACCGCGCGTCGACCTGCTCGTTGATCCACAGCGACTGAACGCCGGCCCGGCGGTGGCCGATAGGCAGTGGACGACAGGCAGTGGCCGAGAGGCGGTGGCTCCAGCCGCCGGACGACCCTCACACCACAGATGGACCACCGTCGGAGGCTCCCCCACATCCCACGGACGGTCGGTCCAGGTCGGCCGCCGGGTCGCTACGCATCCTCGTCGTCGCACCCGCCGAGACAATTCTGCGGACAGTATCCGTTCGCCCTTTCACCGGCCGCCGTTCATCGACGGAGCTGGGCGCGTCCGGATGCGGATTCTCGGGCGTCGAACAGCAACGACATCGGTCCCGCGTCCGATGCGGATGAGAAATGCCCGTGGTTCGACGTTCATCATCTATTCGCCTTCCGCCGTCGACGACTTTCCGGTCCGAACGCCCACCCGACACCGGCGCGACCCACACTCGCCGCCACTCCGGCGCCGGGTCGCGACGATGCTGGGTTAGCGTCCAGGCCATGAGCATCGGCGAGGTGACCACCACCGGACGGGTCACCGACTACACGAGGCGGTTCCAGGCTTTTCTCGACACCGAGGTCGCACCGCTGGAGGCCGAACTCGCGGGCTCAGGCGTCGGGACGCCGTGGCAGCCCGCCCTGGACCCGGCGGGCCGGATGCATCCCGTCGTGTGGGAGGCCCGCCGCGAGGTGCAGCGGCGCTCGGCGAAGGCCGGGCTCTACAACCCGCACGTCCGGGCCGACCTCGGGGGCGGTGGGTTCTCCCGCGTCGAGATGCAGCATGTCGAGGAGTTCGTCTACCGCCGTGCGGGCCTCGGGCTGGGGCTCGCCGCGCTGGCCTGGACCGAGGGCGCCAACCCGGCGATCGAACACTGCTCCGACGCCGCGCGCGGGCGCTACCTGGAGCCGTTGATGGCCGGGGAGATCACGACGGCCTTCTGCAACACCGAGTCCGCCGTCGGCACCGACGTGCTTGCCATGAGCACCCACGCCCGCCGCGACGGCACCGACTGGATCATCGACGGCACGAAGGCGTGGATCACCAACGCCGCCTTCGCCGATGTCCTGCAGGTCGTGGCGGTCACCGAGGCGGGGGCGGGCGCCCGGTCGCTCACGATGTTCCTCGTCGACGCGCGGGCGCCCGGCGTCACCCGCGGGCGCGACATCCCGACGATGCTGACCGACGGGCTCACCGGCGAACTGGAGTTCGCCGGTGTCCGCGTACCCGCGGAGAACGTCGTGCGCGAGGTCGGCGACGGCTTCGCGCTGGCGATGGCGTGGATCAACTGGCGGCGGATGTGCCGCGGCGGCATGTGCGCCGGCTGGGGACACTGGCTGCTCGACCGGGCACTGCGCCGCGCCGGTAAGCGGCTCTCGGGTGGGCGGCCGATCGCGGAGCACCAGGCCGTGCAGCACCTACTGGCCGACATGGACGCCGACATCTTCGCCGCCCGCGCCAGTTCGCTGCTCGCGCAGGCGGAGCTCGACGGGATGGGACCCTTCGACATCCCCCTGCACCGCGACGCCCCACGACTGATCAGCCTGATCAAAGTGATCAACGACGAGGCGTTCTTCCGGGTGGCCGACAACGCGGTGCAGATCCACGGCGGCACCGGTCTGCTGCTGGGCTCGCCGGAGGAGAAGCTGTTCCGGGTTGCGCGCAACCTGAAGATCCCGGCGGGCACGGTGGAGATCCAGCGCAACGCGATCGCGCGCGGGCTGCTGCGGTGATGGCGCCGTGACGATTCCCTCGGGGACAATTCCCTTGGGGACGATTCCCTTGGGCTGCGTCACCGGACGGTTCCAGCCGGTGCACGACCAGCACCTGGAGTTGATCACGATCGCGCTGCGGGAGTGCGCGCACGTGATCGTGGCGGTGACCAACCCGGACGCGGGCGCCCGCCACGAGGAGGCGACCTCGGCGCACCGGCACACCGCCGCGGCCAACCCGTTCACCTACTACGAACGGGTGCGGCTGCTCATGGCAGCGCTCGGCGCTGCCGGGCTGGGCGGTCACACGACGGTGGTGCCCTTCGACCTCACCCGACCGCACGTGTGGCCCGACTACGTCCCGCTGCGGGCCCGCCAGTTCGTGCGGGCCTACGACGGCTGGGAACGGCAGAAGGCAGTGACTCTGGAGGCCGGGGGCTACGCCGTCACCGTGCTGGAGGGCGACCCGGCGGCGAAGCGGTCGGCATCTGAGATCCGGGCGCTGATCCGCGACGGTTTTCGGTGGCGCGACGCCGTGCCGGCCGGGGTCGCGCCGGTGCTCGACGCGC
>JBKJPD010000351.1:0-4297 GCA_046595345.1 Pseudonocardia sp. | reverse complement strand
TGGGTCGGCGTCGGATCCCCGGCATCGAGCCGGGGCGCACCATGCGGGTGCGTGGGCGGCTCGCCATCCGCGACGGTCACAAGGTGCTCTACAACCCGTTTTACGAGATCTGTCAGGCCCCCATCAGTCCGTAGGTGCCCCGTGACGGCCCCCCCTCAACCCAAAGGAGCCCCGTGACGGCAGATTCATCGCCGCAGCAGTCCCCGGTCGATCCAGCCCCCATCGGGCGCGACACCCCGACCATGCTCGAGCAGATGGGCGGGGTCCGGGGGATCGTGGCCTCGTCGATCCCGGTCGCGGTCTTCGTGGTCGTCAACATTCTCACCGGACTGCAGCCTGCGCTGATCACGGCGGTCGTCGCCGGGGTGGCGATCGCGGTCTGGCGCATCGTGCGCAAGCAGCCGCTGCAACCGGCCGTCTCCGGGCTGTTCGGTGTCGGGGTCGCGGCGTTCATCGCCTACCGCACCGGAGAGGCCCGCGGGTTCTACCTCCCGGGTCTGATCTACAGCGCGGTGTTCGGGTTGGCGTTCCTCGTCTCGGTGCTCGTGCGCCGGCCACTGGCCGGGGTGATCTGGCACGGAATCAACGGCGACGGCCAGTCCTGGCGCGACGATCCGCGCCTGGTCCGCGCATACACCTACGCCAGCCTGCTGTGGACGCTCGTGTTCGCCGCCCGACTGGTGGTGCAGGGCCTGCTCTACAACGCCGACGAGACCACCTGGCTCGGCATCGCACGCCTCGCAATGGGCTACCCGCTCGTCGGTGTTGCGCTGGCCGGCACGGTGTGGGCCGTCCGCCGCGCCCGCCGCGTGCCGCTCCCGGCCTGAGCGTCAGCGGGCGCCCGGGATACGGCGGGCACGATCACGTCCCAGCCCCACTTCAGATCCCTGGCCGCGCAACTCGATGCCGGCAGACGGGTGTCCGGTCCGACGGTCTGTCTTCGTGGCGTACCCGGGAGTCGATCCTCTGATCGGCCACCGCCCGACCCGTAGGATGGCGGGGGTCAGCTCAGACGCAGGAGATCGATCTACTGAACCGGATGGGGCATCACGTGGTCATGAGCCTGGTAAAGGGTGGAAACGTCAGTCTCACGAAGGAGGCTCCGGGCCTCACGAACGTCATCGTGGGTCTTGGCTGGGACGTTCGCAGCACCACCGGCGCGGACTATGACCTGGACGCATCGGCGATCCTGCTGAACGCCAGCGGCAAGGTCCTGTCCGACCTGCATTTCGTGTATTTCAACAACCTCACCAGCCCGGACGGCACCGTCGAGCACACCGGTGACAACCTGACGGGCGAGGGAGAGGGTGACGACGAGGCGATCAAGGTCAACCTCGCCGCCATGGCCCTCGAGGTCGACAAGGTCGTCTTCCCGGTGAGCATCTACGACGCCGACGCCCGCCAGCAGAACTTCGGCCAGGTGACCAATGCGTTCATTCGCGTCGTCAACGCCGCAGACCAGCAGGAGATCACCCGCTTCGACCTCTCCGAGGACGCCTCCACAGAGACGGCCATGGTGTTCGGCGAGCTCTACCGCCACGGCTCGGACTGGAAGTTCCGGGCCGTCGGTCAGGGTTACGCGTCGGGCCTCGGGGGCATCGCCCGCGACTACGGCGTCAACGTCTGAGTTCAGCGCGCCTGGCCACCTGGCAAGGCGTGGCGCCGTCCGGGCATCCAAGTGATGCAGCGTCGGAAATGGCACCGAGCGCATCGATCAGGGCCTGCAATCCCGGAACTGCCTCCGTCCAGTGGTGGCTGATGCTCAGCGTGCGATCGGTCGGGAGCAGCCAGGCGTCCGCGGCGAGGTTGGTGACGTACGTGTGGGCGCGTCCGCGGGGTCGGTGCTCTCGGGGGCATGGACGCGATGATTGCCCGCGCCGGTCCATGACGACGGACCGGGACACCGGTGCCCTGATCGGGTGCTGGCCACCTCGTCGGGTGCCCGCTCGCCACTACGGTTGGGTTCCATGACGGCAAATCGGCTGACCGGCAGGCATCTTCTGGTGCTCAGCGACGATCTCTACGGCGACGACGATGCCAGTCGTGAGGTGCTGCGTTCGGTCACCGGGGCGAGCCACGTGCTGTGCACCCGCGACGCCGACGGCAGCGCACTGGACGCCGCCGCGCGCGGTGCGGCGGAAGTGACGCTGTTCTCCGAGCTCGGCATTGCCGTCGCCACGCTGGAGTCCAGCCGGGTGGTCGCCGCCGAAGCGGTCGGCGGGATCGTCGCCGTGGAGCCGGAACGAATCGTCCGCGCTATCGGTGAACTATCGGTGGAGTATCTACGCGGGTTCCGGGATGCCGCGGCGTTCCTGCACGACCAGGCCGTCGCGGCCGGGGTCGAGTCGGCGGCCGGGGAGCGGTTCGCCGACACCGAGACCGCCACCTGGGGGCTGCAGGCCACGGGTGTCACGACATCGGCGGAGACGGGCCAGGGGATCACGGTGGCGGTCCTCGACACCGGCCTGGACCTGGCGCACCCCGACTTCGCCGGCCGCGACATCGTGTCGCGTTCGTTCGTGCAGGGGCAGACCGTGCAGGACGGGCAGGGCCACGGCACCCACACCGCCGGCACTGCCGCGGGCTCGCTCGCGCCCACCGAGGGCCCGCGCTACGGCGTCGCGCACGCGGCCCGGATCATGATCGGCAAGGTGCTCAGCGACGAGGGCTCGGGCACCGATGGCGACATCCTCGCCGCGATGTGCTGGGCCATCGTCGGTGGCGCGCACGTGATCTCGATGTCACTGGGCGCCGACGTCGACGAGGTCTCCACCGCCTACGAGACCGTCGGACGGCGGGCGCTGGCCGCGGGCAGCCTGGTGATCGCCGCGGCGGGCAACAACGCCGCCCGCAGTGACGGCAACCCCGGTTTCGTCGGTATCCCGGCCAACAGCTCGTCGATCATGGCCGTCGCCGCGGTCGACCCGGCGCTCGCGATCGCCGACTTCTCGGCCCGCAGCTCGACGACCGACGGCGGGAAGATCGATATCGCCGGGCCTGGCGTCGCGGTCTATTCGTCCTGGCCCATGCCGACGCGGTATCGGACCATCGCCGGAACGAGCATGGCCACCCCGCATGTCGCCGGGATCGCCGCGCTGTGGGCGCAGCGGACCGGCGCCACCGGGGAGGCCCTCTGGGCGGCGCTGGTGGGTTCCGCACGCCCGCTCCCGAGCCCGGCGCAGGACGTCGGCGCCGGGCTCGTCCAGGCGCCGCGGGCGTGAGGATCACCGTCTCGATCGCCGACGATCACATGGACCGGATCGACGAGGTCGTCGGGCGACTGGAGGCCGCCGGTATGCAGGTGGAGCAGGTGCTGGCACCGATCGGGATGATCACCGGGATCGGCGACCAGGCCGTGCTGGAAGGGCTGGCCGGGGTCGCGGCCGTCGAGACGCAGCACGGGGTCACGCTGCCCCCGCCCGACGCGGAGGTCCAGTAGCCCTCGCTGTCATGATCGGCGGCCGGGTATGCGGAGCCCGGCTCGTCCCCGTCGTCGCGACCGGATCGACGATCTCAGTCCCGACCCGCAGTGCCCCTCGCCGCAGTGCCCCTTGCCACAGCGATCCGCTCGGTGAGCCCGCGGAAGCGCTGCATCGCCGCGTCCATCGCGGGCCACATGGCGTCCGTCGCCTCGGCGGAGGCCGCGTGCTCGCGTCCGTTCAGGGACCGGATCCGCAGCCGGACGGCCTCGCGCTGCACGTTCGTGGTCGCGGTTGCCTCGGCACGGCGGGCCGCACGCCAGTCCGCGCGCAGGTTTCCGGTCGAGCGCGGCAGCCGAAACTCCGACGACCGCGGCGTCGGGTCCGCCAAGAACTGATCGTCGGGTTCCTGGTAGCCGACCAGGTGGTCGGACCGTGCTGCGTGCCACGCCCGCTGGCAGTCGTCGCTGCAGAACAGTGTCGACGGGCTGTCGCCGAGCGGACCGCCGCACTGCCGGCAGCCGAGGGCCGCGTCGATGACGGCGAGGATGTCCACATCGCCGGTGTCCACAGTTGTGAACTGTACCGGCGGCACGAGCGGCCGGCAGTGCCCCGTGCAGATCCGGTGCGGCGGGATCATGTCCACACGGCCGGTAGCCGGGCCGAGGACCCGCCCACCCCAGATCTGCCGGTTCGCCGAGGCCGCCGTCGTGTCGGCCACCACCTGCGGCACCCGGGCACGGTTTCATGGCCGGTTGCTCCGGCGCGGCGCCTCGACCGAACGGTGGAACCGGCGAGCCGTCCCGACCTGTGTCAGCCGGAGATCTGGCTCTCCCCGGGCGGCCGCCGCCACGGCACGACATAGCCGCCCCGGAGCA
>JBKJPD010000325.1:0-3989 GCA_046595345.1 Pseudonocardia sp. | reverse complement strand
CGACCGGTCGCCACCGTGCGCGCGGACCGCCGTTCTCCCGGGTCAGGGTGGGCAGCACGCGGCCGCGGACGGCGAGGTCGCGGGCCAGTTCGGCCACGGCCCGCAGGCACGCCACCGACGCGCCGTATCGCACCTCGTCAGCGGGGTCGTCGAGCTCGGCGACGTCGATGGCCAGCGCGGGAACCGACCACGGCCGTAGCACCGGATCGCTCCGCCGCGTGCCGACGGACCCCGCGCGGACGAGCTCGGGGGAGGCGAGCGGGCCGCCCGGGCGCGACGGGAGCAGGAGCGTGACAGTGGTCGGCTTGCCGGGGTGCAGCGCCGCGAGCGCGCCGCTCGGGGCGGCGAATGGATGCGGCCGGGCCGAGCGCAGTGACCGGCTCGAGGAACTGGCGGGCCGGTCGCCGTCCTCGGCCCACAGCAACGTCCCGCGACCGGGGGACCAGAGAACATGCACGGCGAGCACGCAGACAGGCTACGGAGGACTGCCCACAGTCCTGGCGACACCTGTGCTGCCGGTGCGAGACTCTGCTGCGAGCAGCCGGCCTCGGGGGCTGTACGGCCCGGTCAGGCGCTTCCACCCGCCGCGCCGTGCGGCACGTATGTGGCGGGGATGACGCCGAGCTTGCCCTTCTGGTAGTCCTCGAACGTCGCCATCACCTCGGCCTTGGTGTTCATCACGAACGGCCCGGACCAGGCGATCGGCTCGCGGATCGGCAGCCCACCGAGGATTACGACGTCCATGCCGTCCAGCCGCGACTCCTGCCGCTCGTCGGCGGTCATGGTGATCGTGTCGCCCGGCCCGAACGCGGCGGACTGCCCGGTGTGGATGGGACGCCTGGCGGTACCGACGGTGCCCGTTCCGGACAGGGTGTAGACCAGCGCGTTGAAGTCGCGTCGCCACGGCAGGCGGACGGTCGCGCCGGGGGAGATCGTGGTGTGCAGCATCGCCATCGGGGTGTGCGTCGATCCCGGCCCGGTGTGCCCGGCGAGGTCCCCGGCGATGAGGCGGATGAGCGCGCCACCGTCGTGCGTGGTGAGCAGCGCGGACTCGGCACCGCGCAGGTCCTGGTACTTGGGTTGGAGCCACTTGGCTGACTTGGGCAGGTTCACCCACAACTGCAGGCCGTGGAACAGCCCGCCGCTGGCGACGAGGGACTCCGGCGGCCGCTCGATGTGTAGCAGCCCGCTCCCCGCCGTCATCCACTGGGTGTCGCCGTTGGTGATCACGCCACCGCCGCCGTGGGAGTCGGCGTGCTCGAAGGTGCCGTCCATGATGTAGGTGACGGTCTCGAAGCCGCGGTGCGGGTGCCACGAGGTGCCCTTGGGCTCGCCGGGCGCGTACTCGACCTCGCCCATCTGGTCCATCATCAGGAACGGGTCGAGGTCGCGCAGATCGATCCCGGCGAATGCGCGGCGGACCGGAAAGCCCTCGCCCTCGAACCCGGATGGCGCCGAAGTGATCGACTTCACCGGTCGGTCGACCGCAGCCACCCCGGGTTCGGGGATGCGCGGCAGGACCGTGACGTCGGAGACGGTGACGGCGGGCATCGGGACCTCCCATATTGTTGAGCTTGCAACTATCCTCTGGAACGGTACCGCTAGGTGGATTGTTCCCGACTACGGCCAGTCGCGGCGAGCATCCTTGACATTGCTCCAAGTGGGGGTTAGTGGCACGGGTGATGTCTTTGGGGTTGATGAAGCGCTTGTGGGTGAATAGTTCAACCGCTTAGTGTCGCCCATCGTGATCAAAATGTGGCGGAGACTCACCAGAGGGTTGTTCCTCATCACAATTTTGGGCTTCCTATCGCTGGCGCTGACGGCCTCCGCCGGGGCCGACCCGCCGTCGGCGGACTGGTCGCGGCTGCGGATGTGTGAGGCGAGCGGGAGCTACACGGTGGTCGCGGCGAACGGGCACTACGGCGCCTACCAGTTCGACCTCGCCACCTGGCGCAGCGTCGGCGGGTCGGGGCTGCCGTCGGACGCCGCTCCGGCAGAGCAGGACTACCGCGCACTGGCGCTGTACCGCAAGCGCGGCTGGCAGCCGTGGGAGTGTGCCGGCAAGCTCGGACTCCAGGCGGACGCCGACGCGGGCAGCGGGCGGGTTCCGACGCGTCCGGAGTCGGCCTACATGTCCGGTGCACCGGCCCCCGCGCCCACTGGGAACGCACCTGCGTGGCCGGGCACGGTGTTCTCGCCGGGGGACTGCGATCCGGCGTTGCGGACCTGGCAGTTGCAGATGAACGTCTACGGCTACGGCTTCGTGGGCACCGGTTGCTACGCGGAGAAGACCCGGCAGGCGGTGCTGGATCTGCAGCGCGCCAACGGGATCAAGGACTCCGGCCTGCTCGGTCCGAAGACCTGGGCGGCCGCCTGGGGCGGTACGTCCCCGACTCCGTCACCTGGCGGTACGTCCCCGACCCCGCCACCTGGCGGTACCTCCCCGACCCCGCCACCTGGCGGTACGTCCCCGACCCCGCCACCTGCGTGGCCGGGCACGGTGTTCTCGCCGGGGGACTGCGATCCGGCGTTGCGGACCTGGCAGTTGCAGATGAACGTCTACGGCTACGGCTTCGCGGGCACCGGTTGCTACGCGGAGAAGACCCGGCAGGCGGTGCTGAATCTGCAGCGCGCCAACGGGATCAAGGACTCCGGACTGCTCGGTCCGAAGACCTGGACCGCGGCATGGGACGGGATCGCCCCTGGCCCACCGTCCTGACCGGGCGGTGACGGGCGGGCGGGCGGGGCTCCTCGACGGAGGGCCCCGGCCGCCGCCACACTGGCGGGGTGCCACTCGAGCCGGTGCCGGCGACCTCGCCATCAGACCTGGCTGTCGACTGACGTGCCCGCCCTCGACGACGCCGCGATGCGGGCCCGGGTTGCCGCCGCCCCGGTCGCCCGCCTCGCGACGATCCGCCCGGACGGCACTCCGCGACTGGTACCGATCACGTTCGCGCTGGTGGACGGGCTGGTCTGCGCGGCGGTAGACGAGGTCAAACCCAAGCGCAGCACACGCCTCGCTCGGCTCGACGACGTGCGCCGCGACCCGCGGGTGGCGGTGATCGTCGACCACTATGCCCAGGACTGGGCGGAACTGTGGTGGGTCCGGATCGACGGTACCGCCGCGGTTCTGACCAGCCGGAGCACCACGTATGAGGGCGACCTGCGGACCCACGCCCTGCGGATGCTGGCGAAGAAGTACGTCCCCTACGCAGCGGCGCCGCCGACCGGCGAGGTACTGGCGATCACCCCAACGGCGTGGACGGGCTGGTCGGCCGGCGCGCCATGACCACGGCTGGGTGCGCTACAGGTTTCCGCGGCGGGACTGTTCTCTTTCTATCGCTTCGAACAGGGCTTTGAAGTTGCCCTTGCCGAAGCCGAGGCTGCCGTGACGTTCGATGAGTTCGAAGAACACCGTCGGGCGGTCCTGCACGGGCTTGGTGAAGATCTGAAGGAGGTAGCCGTCCTCGTCGCGGTCGGCCAGGATGCCCAACTCGCGCAGTGTCTCCACGGGTACGCGGGTGTCGCCGACCCAGTCCGCCAGCGTGTCGTAGTAGCTCGGCGGCGTCGCCAGGAACTCCACACCCATCGCCCGCATCGCGCGTACCGACGCGACGATGTCGCCGGTCGCCAGCGCGATGTGCTGCACCCCGGGCCCGCCGTGGAACTGGAGGAACTCGTCGATCTGGGAGCGCTTGGGTCCGGCGGCAGGCTCGTTGAGCGGGAACTTGACCTTGTGGTTGCCGCTGGCCACCACCTTGCTCATGAGCGCGGAGTACTCCGTCGCGATGTCCCCGCCGACGAACTCGGCCATCTGCTCGAAGCCCATGACCCGGTTGTAGAAGGCGACCCAGTGGTTCATCCGGCCCAGTTCGACGTTGCCGACGGCGTGGTCCACGGCCTGGAAGTACCGGGGGCCGGTCGGGAACAACGGGTCGCGGGAGGCGAAGCCCGGCGCGAACGGGCCGGTGTAGCGCGACCGGTCGACC
>JBKJPD010000295.1:0-5507 GCA_046595345.1 Pseudonocardia sp. | reverse complement strand
CCTGCGCGAGCTCGCCAAGCTCCAGATCGAGCTGGTCAAGCAACTCGAGTGGATCAAGCATCGCGGCCTGCGCGTCGTGGTCATCTTCGAAGGCCGCGACGCGGCCGGGAAGGGTGGCGCGATCAAGACCATCAGCCTGTCGCTGAACCCACGGTTCTGCCGGGTGGTAGCCCTTGGCACCCCGACCGAGCGCGAGAAGACCCAGTGGTACTTCCAGCGCTACGTCGCCGAGCTGCCGGCCGGCGGCGAGATCGTGCTGTTCGACCGCAGCTGGTACAACCGCGCCGGGGTGGAGCGGGTGATGGGCTTCTGCACCGCCGACGAGTACGCGCGGTTCCTGCGCCAGTGCCCGCTGTTCGAGGAGTTGCTCGTCGAGGACGGCATCCTGCTGCGCAAGTACTGGTTCTCCGTCAGCGACGCCGAGCAGGAACGCCGCTTCACCGACCGGATGACCGATCCGATGCGGCAGTGGAAGCTCTCACCGATGGACCTCGAGTCGATCACGCGGTGGGAGGAGTATTCCCGCGCGAAGGACGAGATGTTCGTCCACACCGACACCGCCGGCGCCCCCTGGTTCGTCGTCGAGGCCGAGGACAAGCGGCGCGCCCGGATCAACACGATCGCCCACCTGCTCGCGAGCGTGCCGTGGCAGCCGGTGCCACCGCGCGCGCTCGCACTGCCGGAACGCCCCCCGCGGCGCGGCTACCAGCGCCCGCCCCGGGAGCGCTTCCGCGAGGTGCCCGACCACGCGGCCACTCTGTGCTGACTGCTGGGCCGACTGCTGGGCTGACGAGCTGAGAGGGCCCGCCGATGCCGAGCGGCACGCCGGGGATCGGCGCGTCGTCGGGCGCTCCCGGATGCGCTCCGAGGCCCGGAACATCGCCTACCCATTCGTGTGAACGGCCCAATGGGTACCGCGCGTTGGGAACGAACAGGGGCATCGGGTAGTTTGACAAGTCGGTCGTAGTTTTCGGTGTTCGTGTGACGCACGCTCGCGGGAACGTCCAGGTGATCGCGCAGTGTCCGTCAGGTTGCTGCTCGTGAGGTCGGGGTCGGCCGGGAACCGCACGGTGCGGGACCCAACGAAGGAGCAGTTCGCATGGCACAGGGAACCGTCAAGTGGTTCAACGGCGAGAAGGGCTTCGGCTTTATCTCTGTCGACGGGGGCGGCGCTGACGTCTTCGTCCACTACTCCGAGATCGACGCTTCGGGTTTCCGTAGCCTCGACGAGGGGCAGCGAGTCGAGTTCGAGGTCGGCCAGGGCGCCAAGGGCCCCCAGGCCACGGGCGTGCGCATCATCTGATCGCCACCCAGCTTCCGTAGGAGCCCGTCACCCCCTCGGGGGTGGCGGGCTCCTACTGTCACATGGCGCCGGCGTCAGGTCAGTGGGCCCGCCCGGCGAGACGCTCGGGGTCCAGTATCAGGACGCTCCTGGTCTCGAGGCGCACCCAACCGCGGTGCACGAAGTCGGAAAGCGCCTTGTTCACCGTCTCCCGGGACGCGCCGACGAGCGCCGCGAGCTCCGCCTGGGTCAGGTCGTGGTCCACCCGGACCACACCCCCCTCGTCCGTGCCGAACTGCCGGGCGAGCCGCAGCAGCGATCGGGCGACCCGGCCCGGCACGTCGGTGAAGATCAGATCACTGAGCTGGTCGTTGGTTCGGCACAGCCTGCGGGCGAGCAGCCGGAACAGGAATTCAATGATCTGGGGTCGGCCGCTGATCCATTCCCGGAGCGCCGGGCGGTCCATGGCGTAGGCCTCGACGCGGGTCAGCGCGGTGGCGGTGGACGTACGCGGGCCCGGGTCGAAGATCGAGAGATCGCCGATCATGTCCGAGGGGCCGGCCACCATCAGGAGATACTCACGACCGTCGTTCGACCTGGTTCCGACCTTGACCTTGCCCGCGGCGACGATATAGAGCCGATCGCCGGGCTCGCCCTCCGCGAAGATCACGTTGCCACGCCGGAACTCGGCCACCGTCAGCAGCCGGTCCAGAAGTGTCATCGCGTCCTCGTCGACGCCCTGACAGATCCCCGCCCGGAGAAGTGCTTCGTTCACGATGCTCACCCCTCCGCGAGGGGTGCTCCCTAACGGCTCCCTGCCCGCAAGCGCATGTGGCACAGTTCACAGTGGCAATGGATCGCGATGCGCGCAACCTGAGCGGCCGGACAGGTCCCGACCAGGGGTACATCGAAGGTGCCGCGCTGACGCGGGACGGCCTCGAGCGGACCGGCATCCTCGCTGTGCGGGCCGACGGCGACCGCCCGGTGGTGGCGATCCAGGTGAAGGCCGCGCGCGAGAACGGGTCCGTCCGTGTCTCCCGGCAAGCGGAACGCTCCGGTCGACCAGGCGCGCCTCGGTGGGGCGGCTCGGGGTGAGAGGACTCGGAACTGCGACCGCGTCGTCTCGAAGCGATGAGGGCGCAGCTCCGAAATGTAGAGATCAGGCAAGCAGCAGCGTGGTCAAACGCCCCAGGTGCACGTCCTTACCGGAACTGCGCGCTCTTCATCGACGTCGCCGCAGTTCAAAGCCTGCTGATCACCTACGACTACGGCGGGAGCAAAGTGCCCATGACCAGAGCCATCTCCTGCGAGAAAGCCCGGACAGCAGCCGAACTGGTAATCGAGACACTGGTACAGAACGCCAGCAGATGACGTTCCGCCGTAGCCGACCCGACCAGCCGCAGCCCAGGCCACACCGCGCATACCCATGAACCCGGCATCCGGCTGATCGGATCCAGGGGTAGGGCGAAGCCGTCCCGGTGGCCGACCGCACGCCGGGCCGATCCGGCAAGCAGCAGCGTTGTCGAACACCTGCGCCGACCGCAGCATCTGACCTGGTTTGCATGTAGAAATTCGGAACTTTCGGGGCTTGGGGACATCCTGCATCCCGCACAGTGAGAAGTCCGCGTTGAGACGCTGCGCCGCGATCGTGCTGCCGACTCGGACATCTCCCGTCTCGGAGCGGGCTCTCGACTAAAGCCGATCGGTGGATCGAGGCTTGGCGCCGCTGCGAGGTCATGACAGCTTCCACACCGCGGAGCCGTGGAACTCGAATGTGATCTCGGTGACTTCGCTCAGGTCGACACCGACGTTGAGTGCGGGGTCCACCACGATCCGCCACCGCGCGAAGGGACCAATGAGCGCACCCACCGGTTTGGCCGATCCATCCTGAAGTTCTGAGACCTCGATGAGTCCGGCCGGATCATCAGGGCGACTGGAGTCGTACTTCGTCATTATGTGCACCGGGTCGTGTCGGACGACGACGACGTCATCGTCGATCGAGACGACGGTCTCCCTCCCCTCGTGCTCGAAGTCCACTCGCACAGCGCTGCCCGTGCCGGGCGCCCACCCCACGCCGTGCACCCAGCAGTGGGCCATCGTCAGTCGCACATCCAGGTGGCCGGCGAACGGGTTCTCGTCGTCAGTCGTGCTCTTCCGCGAAGGATCGAGGATGACCGTCGTGTGCCCCTTCGCTCGCAACTTGTCGAAGGCGGTCGGATGCGATTCCTCGGTGAAGCGGACGATGATCCCACGCGAACCGGTACCCGCCTGAGGCGCCGGGAAGGTGATCGGGCGGTTCTTCAGACCCGCGTCTATCTCGCGGCCGTACGTGGACAGGATCTGCTCTCCTGCGGCAGCCAGAGCCGTCGACGTCATGGCGAGGGGCCGGCCTGTCGCAAGATCCGACAGCACCGACGCGAGCGCGTCTCCTGGCACGAGCGACCAGAAGGCGTGTGCACGACTGGCGAGGTAGAGGTTGGAGATGCAGTCGGCGCGTGCGCGTGCGAGCATCCGCTGCAGTTGCGCGACGATGGCCGATGCTCCTCCAGGCACTCCCGTCGCGGCGCGATCGGCTGCCGCGATCGCCGCGCGGGTCTGCTCCGCGCCCGCGACCCAGTCGCGCAGCCGATCGAGGGATTCATTGAGCGAGACGATGTCGGCGTTGCGTGCCTGCACGGCGGAGACGTAGGCGTCGAACGCCGCTTTCGCAACCGACGCCCCGGAGGTGTTCCAGAACTTCTCGCAGATCCCGTCGAACTGCTCTTGCTGCGCGACAAGCTTCAGCGAAGCCGGATCCGCGAGTTCCACGCCGGCCGTTCCGCCCCAGATCTGCTGAAGTTCATCGGCGGTGAAGGGAACAGCCTTGAGTCTGCCGATCACCAGGCTCTTGTCGACCTGCTGACCGTCGACGTCGACCA
This sequence comes from Pseudonocardia sp., assembly GCA_046595345.1. Lineage (GTDB taxonomy): Bacteria > Actinomycetota > Actinomycetes > Mycobacteriales > Pseudonocardiaceae > Pseudonocardia. The sequence goes on along the minus strand of JBKJPD010000295.1, from coordinate 1,307 downwards.
CCTTGTTCGCCATTGCGTCGTGGAGCTTGAGCGCCTCGCCGCCGACCATCGCCACCTGCTGGAAAGTCCCCGTCCCCAAGAACGCGAATTGGCTCACGACGCCGATGAAGTCGCCCGCGGTGAGACCCGTGGCTGCCTGCACGGACTGCTCGAAAGCCGTGACGGTGCCATCGAGCTGTGTCCGCGCAGTGGTCGCCTCGAGATCCTTCGTCGCAACCGCTTCGATGAGCCGGGTGATGTTCTCGTGCTCTGTTATGGCGGCCTGATCGTAGGTGTGCTGGCGTACGGACAGCGCGTGCTTCGCGTCCTTCAGCTCGGACATCGACTGAGTCGAGGCGATGAGCGCCGTGACGTGGCGATCGCTGTCTGCTTCGACATCCCGGAGCGTCGTAAGCGCCATCGCGAACTGCGTCGCGTAGAACTCGATGGAGCCGAGCGGCACCCAGTCCGGGCAGTGTCCGTAGTAGTCGACAGTCGCCGTGAGGCGATCCTTCGCGAGCTTGGCGGCCGTCCGCTGCGACGCGATCTGGTCGAGCTCGCCCGGCGCCGCCGGGGAGTAGGCGTCGAGCAGGGCGCACAGCCAGTCGATCCGGTCGGCGAGGTCTGCGTAATCATCTGCAAAGTCCGATCCCGAGACCGCCAGGAAGTCGACCTGGATGCGGTCGAGCAGCATCGCGGTATAGGTCGCGATCGGCCGCACCAGACCCGAGACAAGGTCGGTGTCGTCGCACTGGTCCTTCACATCGGGAGCGCCTGGAGCGCCTTGGGAGAGCTTGTCGGACGTCTTTCCCTTGTCCTTCGGTTGATCGGGTGTGGTTCCGCTTGCGACGCGCGCTCCCTCGACCCATACGAACGCGCGTTCGCTGAGGTACCGCGGCACCCATGCAATGCCGCCCTGTCCGCCGCTGCCGCTCAGTCCGCGAGCCGCGCCGGCACCGGGATCCCCCGGCAGACCCGACTGCAGCGACGACCCGAACGCGCTCATCCCGGCATTGCGGGCGCGCAGATGGATCGATCCCGGTGTGCCCCCCGCCCCGGGGTCGCCGCCGTCACCACCGGCTCCGCTCAGTCCGCCGGGCCCGCCCTCCGTCGCGGCGGACGGGGTCCGTGCCGCCCAGTAGTTCTCACCATCGGCGCCAGGTCCGCCCTGCCCGCCCTGACCGCCGACCTGCCCGTCCAGCCCATTCCCGCCCGGCCCGCCGTCGGCGACGAGCAAGATCGCCGCGGTCGTGGCCGCGAAGGAACAGCGGATGTCGATGGCGCCACCCGCACCGCCCGTGCCGCCGGGGTCGCCCGCGTTCCCGGAT
>JBKJPD010000234.1:0-8351 GCA_046595345.1 Pseudonocardia sp. | reverse complement strand
CGCCCACAGCGATCGCGCGGCGACTCGCCTACTCGGCGGTATCGTCGTCCCCGACGAGCTCGATCAGAACGTCCCGCGCGTCGCTACTTCCCGCGGCGGCGAGGCGGCGCAGCTCTTGAAAATCCTCCCGCTCGCCGGCCAGCTCTACCAAGATGTCGACGGCGTCGTTGTTGCCCGAGTCGGCGAGTCGGCGCAACTCCTCGAGATCCCCGCGTTCTCCGGCCAGCTCAACCAATTGGTCCTCGGCGTCGTGGTCTCCGCGGGCCGCGGCATCACGCAGCCGAGCGAGATCATCAGCCATCGCCTCGCTCCTTCCGGTTCCTGCCACTCCATCAGAACCTAGCCCGTTTCCGCTGCTCACCGGCCCGAACACCGGACCAAGAAGCCGAGCGGAGCACACGAGGTTGACATGGGGTTGTCACGGGCGACCGTCGGCCGTCGGCGCGCAATGCCGCGGAGTTGAGCGATCTATGGGTGGTGCGGATCATCGAGGCGGCCCTGGCCATGCGAACCGCCCGCGCCCAGCTCGTCACCGCCTCCGGAATCGACCCGGACACCGGCCCGACGGTGATGTGGCTCGGGATCGTCGGGCACGCGGTGCTGGCGACCCTGTTGCCTGCGCGGCGGTTGCGCCACAGCAAACCGCAAGGTCAAGTGCCCGACCTCGTGCTACCACGCCCGCGACGACGGACGACCCGCACTGCCGACCACGATCGTCGCGATCGACATCCTCGTGCACACCCCGCCGATCAACCCGACACCGCCACGCCGGCACGGCCGGCCCTTCCGTCACCTGAAGGTCGCGCTGATCGGACCGCGGCCGCCGCGCCCCGCGTCCCGGCGCGAGCGGGTCACCGCGATCCTGCTCACTGAACCCCGCCACGACCGGCACGGCTACGAGCTCGCCAAGAAACTCCACATCACCCTGCACAACGCGCTGGCGGTGCGCCGGTGCGATCCGCCGGTCTCCGATCTGTGCCTCGAGCGCAACGATTCCGACGGTCGGGCTCGGTTCCCTGCTGCGATCGCGGCGGCGAAGGCCGTGGGCGAACTCAGAAGGGGATGAGCGGCACCACGACGGTCCGCAGGACGATCACCGCCACGAACACTGCGGTGAACGCCAAGTCGATGTTGACGGACCCGAGCCGCACGGGCTTCAGTACCCGACGGACCGGCCCGATCACCGGCTCGGTGAGCCCGTGGGTGATCCGCTGTGCCTGGTAGAGGCCCGTACGGGCGCCGCCCGAGGACAGCACCCCGACCCAGTCGACGACGACCCGGCCAACGAGGACGAGTTGGAAGAGGAGAAGGACGAACCCGACCAAGCCTGCGACCATTGCAACGCTCCTTCCGTTCCTCACCTAGTGTCCACGCCGAATGTGAGAGCGGGCTGTGAATCCCCTGCCCTGGAAGTGGTGGCGGCATCGAGGGCGTCGGCACCGGCTGACCGAAGCCCGGTATCCGGAACGTCTCGGAGCGGCGGCGGCCCTCGTCGACGTCGGACGCCCATCTTCTCGATCGTTGCACGCCATTGCTACCGGCGGCGCCGGCGGCCGTCGCGGGGTGTTCGATACGGCTGGAACGTGTGGCCCAGCGGCGCGGCGGGAATTATGCGCTGGCGGGTGAGCCGGCAGCCCCGGAGGGGCTGAGCCTGCTCGTGCTGCCGGCGTCAGTGCCGGTCGCGCCTCGCACATGACGGCGGCGTTGATGTCGCGGCCGGACGTGTGCACGGCAATCCCTCGGTGACGCGTCTGCGTGCGCTCGGCCGCTCGCTGCGACCTGGGCCAACCATCGAGGACGCCCCGCTGCAGGGCTGCCAGGTCGGGAACGCGTTCCGGGGTTCCTGGCAAGCGGGTGAGTTCTTGACCGATGCCTCGGCGGCGACAAGAACACACCGTCACCGGACTGTAGGAGCCCGACACGCAGCCTTCGGGCCCTGTTGATGTTGCTGGAGGTCCTGCAGACGTGGATGAACGGTGCTGCAACGATCAGCGACTTGATCAGCTTCTCGGCGTCGCCCAGCACGCCGACGACATCATGCAGGTCATCGTTCCCGAAGCGGCCGCGCCAGGGTCCTTCAGACTGCCGGTCAGCGCGGCTACTGGGTCGGTCACCGTGCCGGTGATCATCGCCGCCATGCAGTTCGGCTCTGCCGGGGCATCCGAATCCGAACTCCCCGAGGCACTCGCTACGCCGGCTCCGGCCACCAGTAGGACGCCGACGGCGGCCCCTCCCACCACGATCCGCATGCACCTGCTCACAGAACCCTCGATCTCATCGTTGAACGATTGGCAGATTCATGCGGTCGAAGCATGCAACTCGACGAGTTCGGTGAATATCGCTGCTTGTAGCATCACAATTTGACGCGGTTTCGCACCACGTTCGATTCCATGCGGACGGCCGCGCGAAGAAAGTCCCCGCCTTGATCAACGGGGTATCCATCGCTGGCTCTCGATGTCCCACACGCCGTCGTGAGCCGATCCGTCGAGGATCGGTGTCAGCAGATCAGTCGCGACCGCATGGGCGGCTGCGAGGTCGGTGGCTATCCCGACTGTGGCGGCCAGCTCGCTGAAGGGTGTGCTCCAGTCCTCCGAGGGTCACGGGACGATCTCCGGAACCGGGTGGGCGAGGTCCTTGGTCCGGCTGATCCTGTCAACTCAAGTTGGCCCCAGTGCGACGGAGCTACCTGGCCCAACCCAGGGGTACTAGCCGACCAGTCAGCCAGGACGAACTGACGGACGGACGTGGGGCTGCCGATAGGTCGCGATAGTTGATGGCCCCAAACGGGTCAAGACGCGGATGGAGTTGATACGTGGTGAACCGGGCCGCGGGTGGGGTCAAGGCCAGCGAGGTGAATTTGGCCTAACTCGCCCCGCTCGTTCGGGTGTTCCGCGTAGAGGGTGAAGGTGCGGCCCTGCGCTGTGCGCTCGGCCCAGCTGATCACCTGTCGGACGTCTGGCTCCCCGCTGAGTCGCCACTCATCCGCGGACTGCATCGATTCTGGCACAGCTGGATTCACAGAACTCCAGAACGTCACGCGGTAGGCGTCGGGTACGCGCTCCCAGGTAATGTCCCGCGGATCCACCTGACGAACGTCCATTCTTCTGGTTCCTCTCTCTATTCGTTATGCCGTTGTGCGGCGAGGGTGTGGGCGAGGCGGTAGGAGTGGGTGCCGGTTTCTATGATGTTGGCGCCGAAGGTGAGGCGGTCGGAGAAGGACTCGTTGCTGGCGATGGCGACGCTGTTCTTCTCCTCCCGTCGATCGCGAACCCGCCCTTGAGCATCCAGCCGTCTGGCGTGACCGCGGCAAGGCGGGCCAGGAACCGATCGAACGCCACACGCTTGCGGTCACGCGCCGGCCGAGCCCCGTCACCGGCCGACCGCTCCTTGAGCCGCTGCTCGAGCGCCTGCCGGAACGACGCCGCATCCGGATATCTCATGCGCTGGGCCCGCTCAGGACCTGCTCCACGAACCGGCGTATCCGATTCGACCGGTCTTCCGCTGCCGCCCGCAAACGGCGAGGTGTGATCAGACCCCGCTGCAGTGCCTGCTGGGCGGCCAGCTTGACCTGCTCCGGCTGGGTGCCCGCCTGGAGGGAGTCCAGGATGCTGCGCGCCGACGTAGTAGTCGGCAGACCGTGCACCGTCGTGACCTCCGATGAGCCAGGCGGCCGTTCGAGGGTGTGCAGGCGAACCCCGGGACGGGCCCGCTGGCCCCGCTGGGCTCGAGGAAGCGACAGATGCACTGCTGCGGGAATCACGTCGGACAACCCGTACAGCTCCAGCGCGCTCTCATGGGAGACCACTGCACCGGCACCGCTCAGCGGCAGCCAGGCCGCCACCACGTGTTCATGCTCACTGGTCGGGAAGTGCCTGAGTCGATACAGCCCGCGGCGCACCCGCACGTATCGCCCACCCCCCGGGCGTGATGACGAAGCGTGCTGCGATCCATCCCGGCAGCAAGCGCCTGCCCCGTGCTGAAGTAGCCAGCCTGCGACTCAGCTTGGCGATACAGCCCGTCATGGTCGATCCCGTCAGACACAAGGGGCACTTTATCCCCCAAACGTCGGACGTAGCGGCCGTCACGCCGCTGACGGGCCGACTCGCGTAGCCGACCTCACACCGCCGCGCGCGTGCAATGGACCAGGCCAACCTCGCCGCCCGGCACCCTTGAACAGTTCGCCACAGGCGGACCGACCAGCACATGAACAACATCCACTGGCGCGGCGGATCACTCGTGGTGTGAAATACAGCCGACCACAGTGGCAGAAGTTGAAGATCACCAAAATGTGGTCGCTGTTTCCCGGCGACTTGATCCATGCCGCCGCAAGCCGACGTGCTTATCCTGCCGCGAGCCGTTCTGTATCTGTCCCGTGCACTGAATTACGGCGCTGGTCTGTGGGCGTCAGGCGTGTAGCGGGATCTGGGTGCCTTCTGGGACGCCGTAGGCCTCCACGATCTTGTTGAGTTCGAACTGGTAATAGAGCGTGCCGAGCCCGAAGACGAACATGAGAAGCAGCCCGATCAGTCCGCTGCAACTCTCCCGCAGACCGGCCGCGCGTTGGGCGTTCCGGATCCGATTGCCGGTGTTGAAGTACGAGACGAGCGGGGCGATGACTGTCCAGCTGAGGAAGAGCAGTACCAGCATCGGGCCGGCGACAGGGATGTTGCGGCGCCTGTCGAACTCGGACATCTCCCTGTGGATCTTGTAATACCAGACGAAGTGATAGATGCCCAGAGTGATCAGAGGTAGCCCGATCCATGCGGCGAAGGGGTTACGCAGCTTCATCTGGAGGCCGACAGCGTCAGGTTGTGTCACGACGGGCGGGTGACCGCCCGCGTAGGGCACGGGCATCTGGGACGGCCGAGTCTCCAATCCCGGGACAGCGGTCGCGGAATTGGGTTCCTGCCAGGGGGACGGCGCGTTCATCAAGGTCCAATCCGCGAGGAGTATGTAACCCGATCTCGCCACACGCGCAAGTATCGTTACAGCATTCGCGTGGCGTTACGGTCCAGGGTGGCCTGACCCTCGCTGTCCTCGCCGTCCGGCCAGTCCACGACGGGGAGTCGATGGCACGGTGCCGCATCGCACGGGAGACCCAGATTCGGTGCCGCGGGTGGACCCAGTACTCACCGACCGGAGTCACGTCGCCGAACGCGGGGTTGCCGCTCAACGCGGACTGTTGATCGAGCGCGGGCCTCATCCACGCCTCGGTGCTTCAACTGGCGCGGTTCACGACGAGTCCCGGTCTCACTCCACGATCGACCCGCAGAGGGGGCCGACGTGCTCAGGTACAGCTCGCCCCACCCCTGTGTGAGCAGTGAGAGCGCCTCCTTGCGCAGGTCAAATCGACACCCCAACCGCAGGTCACCGGGTTCACGGCGGCCGCCGTGCCCACGGACAAGGTCCACCATCAGTGGGAGGGCCGGTCGAGCTCGACCGCGAAGAACCCCGAGGCTGCCTTCAAGATCACGTCGCAGCAAGCTGCCGGTGTCAGTGGGTGTTGTTGAGAGCGGCGGTCGTGGTGGCGCCGTCGTGGGTCGTGAGCAGGGGTATGGGGTCGGTGGCGTTTGCCCAGCCGCTGTACTGCAGCTGGTTGGTGTCTGCGGGCGAGAGGCGGATGTCGGTGTGGCTGAAGTCGAGCTGTCCCTGGTCGTCGGAGCGGCTCAAGTCCAGGTTGATGTGTGCGTCCGTGCTTGACCCGGTGGTGCCCATTTGGAGACCGCTGCCATCGAGGGGTACGCCGAGGTTGAGGGTGCCGCCGACACTGAGCCCTTGGGTGGCGAGATCGAAGGTGTAGTCGGCGGTCTGGTCGGCGACACCGATGCTGAGGGAAGGTGTTGTGCCCCGGTTGCTGGCGTAGGACAACGTGGTGGCGGACGGGCCGACGACGAGGGTGTCCTGCTGTCCGGGCTCGAGTTGGATGTCGTTGGCGCTCACGTCGAAGCTGGAACCAATGATGCCGAAGGAGCTGGAGTCGGCCTCGGCGAGGCCGGTGCCGTCCAGGGTGATGGTGTAGGAACCCCCGTCGGGGACGTGGTAGTCGGGTTCAATGCTGTCGACCCAGTTCTTCGCCGACAGGTTCCTCGTTACCGTCGCCCCAGGAATGGTGTTGACGAAGTTGCTGCCGACGTAGCCCAGCTGGTGTCCGGCGGCGTCAGAGATGAGCAGGTGGCCGTGGTCGGTGTCGCTGCCGTCGAGGTAGATGAGGTCTGTTGTCGGCTTGGCGTCAGCTCCGGTGGCACCGACTGACCTCCCCGCCGACCCCGTTGATTCGGTGGGTGCACCGCCGCCCCGTGAGACCTTCCCGCAGAATGGGCACGGCTGGGTGCCGGTGCCCGGCGAGGTCGGGTAGAGCTGCAACGGATTTGTTGTCGTGTCACCGTCGTAGATCTCGGAGGGTTCTTGGGGGTTGGTCGACGCCACGTAGTTCCAGGTGTCGGCGTTCTTGTCGATGGCGATCTGGCGTGTGACCCCGGGGAAGTTGTTGTCGTAGATGAGCATGCTGTACGTGCCATCGCCGTGGTCTTCGATGGCGTACGGGGTGACGGCGTGCCCACCGGATCCGTCTCGCTTGAACAGACCCACGGTGTAGGTTTCCGTCGCGTCGGGGACGAGCGCGGACTGCAGCTTGGTCAGGATCTCTACCGGGGTGCCCTTGAAGACGCTCGCGCTCACCGAGTCGAGGGTTTGAAAAGCCCACGTGTAGGCGAGCTGGCGGGCCAGCGGGGGGTTGTCGTCGATCGTCAACGCCGGCGTGGTGTCGGCGCCGTAGGCGCTGGCGGTGCCCTTGTGCTGGAACAACAGCTCGGCGGCCACCGAGAAGCCGTAGCAGTGTCCCCCACCCATCGACTTGTTGGTCGAGGTCATCCATGCCTGCGCGGGGGAGGTCAGGTCACACTTGCCGCCCGCGAGGTTCACACACACTGCGTCACCGAACAACTTCCGGACGTCGTCTGCTGTGAGGTCCGGTCGGGGGGCGACTCCCGGAGGCGCCTTCCCGTAGTTCTCGAAAGAGAACCCGTCAGTGGCGGGTCGAAACCCGCTATCGGCAACGAGCGGGCCCGTCGGCGTGTAGGCCGCCGACAAGGGATCTCCCGCCGTCTGGTTCGCAGGGTCGGACCCGAACGTCCGCCCCTTCGCGCCCGGGGACTGTGATGTTGATGCCGCCTGCTCGTTGGCTCCCGTTGCCGCCCCGCTGCCGCACGCAGGGACCATCAGCGCCCCTACCATGACCAGTCCCAGAAGAACCCGTCGTGAACCATCCGTCATCTTGACCACTTCTCAAAATCATTCTCGGCATAAAACGGACAAACCGATGAGGATTGTGGGCGCATCAAAATGCCCACGAGGTCGACGGACAAGGAACAACGTCCGTGCCACTGGATCCCGTGGGCACCTAGCCAGGATAAAATAGCCTGCTTTGATGTCGAAGTTGACGGTGTTGTTGACCACAGAGGTCACCACAACACGGCGGCGGCCTCGTACCTGGCGGCGATCTGAGACTCTACCGCCGACTTCGCCAAGGGCGAGTTCGCCGTCTCGGCCGCCGCCATTCCCAGCACGAGAGCAAGGACCCCCAGCAGAAAGAACACCACTCCCAGGAGCAGACCTGTCGTGGCCAGAACCTTGCCCCGCTCCCCCGTCCGAGCGATCTGCCGGTGACCAGGAAAACCGAAGACAACGCCGCGCGGGGAGATGACGAAGGCGAACACCAGCGCCAACACCGCCATCGTGTTCAACCCGGGCTGGGCGGTGGACGACGTCGTCCGTAAGGACGGTGAGGTAGCGCTGTCGTGGTTCCGGCAGATCCTCGCCTGGCCCGTCGCGGCGCTCGCGGCGCAACTGTTCGACCCAGTTCCACAGGGTCTCGTGGTTCACCCCAGGTTCACGGGCGACCTCTCGGATCGACCGTTCACCGTCCAGGGCGAGCTTTCGCGGCAATGCGGCGGAACTCCTCGGGGTACTTGCTTCGACGCCCCATCGCGCGTCCTCCTTCCCGGCTGCTGCCAAGCCTGGAGGTGTCCGGCCAGCGGGGGGTCACTCACAGGAGGGGACGGAAGTACATTGCCGGAGTTCGCCGCGGACGGGGAGACCCTAGTTGGACCGAGCCGGGGATGCGCTTCTTCCGCTATTGGCGGTCGCATCAAGGTCTGAGATGCCGGCGCGCCACCCGCTCACCATGCCCCGGGCACCTGGTGGGTCGTCGCGTTGAGCCGATTCCACAGGTTGACGTGCGCGATCGAGAGGATCAGGGCGCCGAGCTGCGCCTCGTCGTAGTGGGCGGCGGCATCCTCGAAGACCCCGTCAGGAACCGGGTCGCTGCGGTCCGCGAGCCGGGTGACGGCCTC
>JBKJPD010000225.1:0-2649 GCA_046595345.1 Pseudonocardia sp. | reverse complement strand
AATCCCCGCCCGTGGGCTGCTGCACCTGCCGCTGCGCCGGCCGCGGCCGACCGCCGCCTGGATCGCCGCGGCCGTGCTGCTCCTGCTCGGCGCGGCCGCGGTGGCCGCTGGGTGGCTCACCGCGCTCGACCCGCTGGCCACCGACACGTCCGCGACGTCGCTGCCGCCGGGCACGCCGGGCCATCTGCTGGGCACCGATCTGCTCGGCCGCGACCTGTTCACCCGCATGCTGTACGGCGCACGGACCTCGCTGCTGGTGGGGCTGACCGCCGCGGCCATCACCGTCGTCGCCGGCACGCTGATCGGCGCCGCCGCCACCGCCGGACCACCGTGGTTCGACGCCGCCATCAGCCGGCTGGCCGACACCGTGCTGTCGTTCCCGCAGCTCGTGGTGGTGCTCGCACTCTCGGCGGTGATCGGGCCGTCCACGGGCTCAGTGGTGCTGGCGATCGCCGTCACGAGCTGGATGCCGGTCACCCTCGTCACCCGTGCGGCGCTGCGCAGCCAACGCGAACGCCGCTACGTGCGGGCGGCGCAGAGCCTCGGGCTCACGCCCGCGCAGGTGATGTGGCGGCACCTGATCCCCGGCGCGATCCCGCCGGTCGCGTCGATCGCCGCGTTCGAGGTGGGCCACGCCGTGCTCACCGAGTCGACGCTGAGCTTCCTCGGCGTCGGGATCCCGCCCAACCAGCCGTCGTGGGGCAACCTGCTCACCGAGGCGCAGTCGCACCTGCTCACCGGCCAGTGGTACACCGTCGCGTTCCCCGCGGCGGCCGTGGTCGTGGTCATCGTGGCGGTCAACGCGCTGGCTGCACGGCTGTCGGACGTCGAGACGAGCGCGTGGTGAGCGGGCTCGTGATCACGGGCCTGCGCGTCGACCTGCCCGGGCGGCCCGGGGTCGTCGACGGGGTCGAGCTGACCGTGGCACCGGGCCGGGTGCTCGCGCTGGTCGGGCCCAGCGGGGCGGGCAAAAGTCTGACCCTGCGCGCGGTGGCCCGGCTGCTGCCCCGCGAGGCTGTCGCCGGCGGGTCTGTTCTACTCGACGGCGTCGACCTGTTCGGCCTCGACGCGCGGGCGCTCCGCAGGGTCCGCGGACGGCTGCTGGGCTGCGTCTTCCAGAACGCCACCGCCAGCCTCAACCCGACGATGACGGTGGGCGGCCACGTCGTCGAGACCGTGCGGGCGCAGCGTCCGGTGTCCCGGTCGCAGGCGCGCGCCGCCGGGCTGGCCGGGCTGGGGCGCGCCGGGCTGGAGGATCCCGCGGCGCTCTGGGACGCCTATCCGTTCCAGCTCTCCGGCGGGCAGGCCCAGCGGGTGGCCCTGGCCCTGGCCACTGTCGGGGACCCCCCGATGCTGCTGGCCGACGAGATCACCACCGAACTGGACGTCGTGACGCAGGCCGGGGTGCTCGACGTGCTCCGCGAGCAGGCCGGCGCTGGGCGCGGGGTGCTGCTGGTGACCCACGATCTCGCGGTGGCTGCGCGCTGGGCCGACGACGTCGTCGTGATGGCCGCCGGCCGGGTGATCGAGAACGGTCCGGCGACGGTGGTGCTGACGCGCCCGCAGGCGGCCCTGACCCACAGACTGGTCGAGTTGGCCCGGCTGACGGCCGAGGCACTGCCGTGACGTCCGCAGACGTGATCGCGGAATCCGTGGCCTGCGAGGTCCCGATGCTGCGGTGCCACGCCGTCAGCAGGGTGCTGCGCGACAGAGGCCGGGTGACCGCCGCGCTCCGCGACGTCGACCTCGACATCCGCGCGGGGGAATCGGTGGCCGTGGTCGGGCGCAGCGGGTCGGGAAAATCTACGTTGGTCGGTGTCCTGGCCGCGCTGGATCGCCCGGATGCCGGCCGCGTACTGGTCGAGGGCCACGACGTGTGGGCGGGCGGCGCGGGGCGGCGCCGGGCCGCCCGACGGCGGGTGGGGCTCGTCTTCCAGGACGTGGCGTCCTCGTTCGACCCGCGGTGGACCGTGCAGCAGGTGATTGCCGAAGGACTCCGCGGCCACGACGGACGCGGTGACGACCAGCACCGGGTCGCTTCCCTGCTGGGTGACGTCGGGCTGGACCCGGACGTCGCTGCGCGCAGGCCGGGGACGCTGTCGGGTGGGGAACGTCAGCGCGTGGCGCTGGCCAGGGCACTTTCGACCAGCCCGGCGTTATTGATGGCCGACGAGCTCACCACCGGGCTCGACGTCACCGCCCAGGAGTTGGTCCTCGATCTGGTCGCCCGGATCCGCCGCAGATCCGGGCTCACCGTCGTGCTCGTCACCCACGACCTCGCGGTGGCCGCACGGATGACCGACCGGATCGTCGTCATGGCGTCGGGCCGGATCGTGGAACAGCTCGCCTGCACCGGCCTTGCGGGCGCTCGCCACCCCGCCACCCTGGAACTGCTCGCGGCCGCGCCACGACTACCCGAGCCATACTGTTCATGAGTCGGCACGAAGCTCGAGGGGTGGCCATCGGTCGGGGACGCTGAACACGTGCGCAGCTCCGGCACGACGTCGGCCGCGATCGTTCTGCGTGAGGCGCGGCGTCGACGGGTCGGTCGCTGCGCGGGGAGCCACGGCCCAGGGTGGTCGTGGCCGACGAGCTCACCACCGGGCTCGACGTCACCGCCCAGGAGTTGGTCCTCGATCTGGTCGCCCG
>JBKJPD010000384.1:0-6895 GCA_046595345.1 Pseudonocardia sp. | reverse complement strand
GCCCGCTGATCTACATCGCACTTCTGGCGATCCACAGCGACAGCCCGGGCAGCGGCAGCTCGATGGCGATCGCGAGGAACAGTGACTCGGTCAGTGGCCATCCGGGTGTGGCAGTCGTGGTGTCGAACCAGGCGTCGGTGACGAGCGCGTGTGCTGGTGGTGGAGGATGCCGAGGCGATCCGGGTCGCGGTGCTGGCCGGGCTCACCGACATCGGCTACATCACCGCGGGCCGACCCGACGGGAACACGATGGAACGGGACCTCGTCGCGTTCCGGCCCGACCTGGTCGTGCTGGACGTGATGCTCCCCGGTCGTGACGGGTTCGCCCTGCTCGAGGTGGTGCGCCGCCACACCGACGCCGCGGTGGTGATGCTGACCGCCCGCGACGCGGTGCCCGACCGGCTGCGCGGGCTCCACGGCGGTGCGGATGACTACGTGATGAAACCATTCGTGCTCGACGAACTCCTCGCCCGGATCGCCGCAGTGTTGCGACGGCTGGGCCGCATCCCCAGCGCCGTGCAGATCGGGGACCTGCTCATCGACACCGCCGCCGGCGCGGTCTCCCGCGCCGGTGTCGCGGTCGAGCTGACCGCGACCGAACGCCGGCTGCTGGACTACCTGGCCGCGCAGCGCGGCCAGGTAGTGAACAAGGCCCAGATCCTGACCGGGGTATGGGGCTACACCGACTACGACCTGAACCTGGTCGAGGTCAACATCTCCACGCTGCGCCGCAAGCTGGGCGAGCCCCGGCTGCTGCACACCGTGCGTGGTGTGGGATACGTGCTGCGTATCCCCGCAGAACCCGACACCGGAGGCAGCGCCGCCACCTAGTGTCCGGCGCCAGAAGTTCGTTGGCAAAATCGGCTGAGGGATTCGAGGATTGAGTCGCACTGGGTCCGGTGGAGGCTCCTGACCTTGGAAACGAGGATGGAGCCATGCCGAAGGAGTAGATACCCGGCAAGCTGACCACGCGCTGATACTCCGAGGAGGAGAAGGTCGCCGCGGTGCGGATGGTGCGGACCCCTGCGCGCCGACTGCGGCGGGCCGACGAGGCGGGCGGTCTCAGGCATGTTGCACCGGTTGCGCAGTGAGCGACCCGCCCGCCGCCCGCGCGGCAAGGTGCCCTCCCACGGCCGCGGGCGCATCAGGAACATGGTCTCCATCCACGCCCGCCCGGTCGAGGCCGACAACCGCGAGGTGCCCGGGCGCTGGGAGGGAGACCGTGCGACGTGAAAGTCGCACGTGATGAGTGGTCATCTCGTTTGGAGGTCGGTTTAGTGGGCTGGGGTGGTCGGTCGGGTGGTGTGAGTGGCCGGGGCAGGGTCGGACGGGGCTGGCGGGCGCGGCAGTTGGAGGCGTTTGAGCAGTAGCGCGTTGACCGCGACGAGGAAGCTGGATCCGGACATGGAGAGTGCGGCGATCTCGGGGCGCAGGATGAGCCCGAAGGCGGGTTCGAACACGCCGGCGGCGATGGGGAGGGCGATGGCGTTGTAGCCGACGGCCCAGGCCAGGTTCTGGCGCATCTTGCGGCGGGTGCCGCGGCCGATCTGCAGGGCGGTGGGCACATCGAGTGGGTCGGAGCGCATGAGCACCACATCAGCGGTTTCGATGGCGACGTCGGTGCCGGCGCCGATGGCGATACCGAGGTCGGCCTGGGCGAGGGCGGGGGCGTCGTTGACGCCGTCGCCGACCATCGCCACCCGCCGCCCGGCCTGCTGCAGCGCGGTGATCTGGGCGGCTTTGTCACCGGGCAGGACTTCGGCGATGACGGTGTCGATGCCCAGCGTCGCGGCGACCCGTTGCGCGGTGGCCTGGTTGTCGCCGGTGAGCATGACGACCTGCACACCCATCTCGTGCAGCGCGGTGACCGCGGCGGCGGCGGTCGGTCGGGGGGCGTCTGCGAGCGCGAACAGCCCGGCCGGGCGGCCGTCGACGGCGACCAGGACGGTGGTCCGTCCGGTCGCGGCGAGCTCCTCGCGGCGGGCGGCGAGCTCGCCGAGGTCGACACCCTCGCGTGTCATCAGCCGGGTGTTGCCGACGGCGACCCGGCGGAGGTCGACGGTGGCGACCGCGCCGTGGCCGGGCACGTTCTCGAACCCGGTCACCGCCAGCCGCGCGGCGCCGCGGTCCTGGGCCCGGGCGGCGATGGCCCGGGCGAGCCGGTGCTCGGACTCCCGTTCCACCGCGGCGGTCAGCGCCAGCAGCTCGTCCTCACCGAGGCCGTGGGTGACGATGTCGGTGACCTCGGGTTCGCCCTTGGTGAGGGTGCCGGTCTTGTCCATCACCACGGTGTCGATCCCGGCGGAGGCCTCCAGGGCGGTGGCATTCTTGAACAGCACTCCGCGTCGGGCCCCGAGCCCGGTGCCGACCATGATCGCGGTGGGGGTGGCGAGGCCGAGGGCGTCGGGGCAGGTCACCACGACGACGGTGATCGCGAACAGCAGCGCCATCGTCAGTGGTTTGTCGGAGAACAGCGCCCACGCCGCGAACGTGGCGCCGCCACCGATGAGCGCGACCAGGACCAGCCAGAACGCGGCCCGGTCAGCCAGGCGCTGCCCGGGGGCCTTGGAGTTCTGGGCCTGCTGCACGAGGGACACGATCTGGGCGAGCGCGCTGTCGGCACCGACCTTGGTGGCGCGCACCCGCAGCGTGCCGTCGGTGTTGATGGTGGCCCCGATGACCTCGCTGCCCGGGGTCTTGTGCAGGGGCAGGCTCTCGCCGGTGACCATGGACTCGTCGACGTCGGACTCGCCGTCCTCGACCACCCCGTCCACGGCGATCTTCGATCCTGGTCGGACCAGCAGCAGGTCGCCGGTGACCACCTCTGCGGTGGGCACCTCGAGCTCCTCGCCACCGCGTAGAACCACCGCCTTCGGCGGGGCGAGTTCGAGCAGGGCGCGGACCGCGTCGTTGGCGCCGCCGCGGGCGCGCATCTCGAACCAGTGCCCGAGCAGCACGAACGCGGTCAGCACGGTGGCGGCCTCGTAGAACACCTCGCCGCCGCCGGTCAGGGTGATCACCAGCGAGTAGATCCAGCCGGCACCGACCCCGACGGCGACCAGGACCATCATGTCCAGCGTCCGGGCCCGCAACGCCCGCACGGCGCCGTCGAAGAAGATCCACGCCGAGTAGAAGATCACCGGCAGGCTCAGGATCAGCGAGAACACGTCGTCGCGCAGCCCGAACGGGGCCGCGACGGTGAACCCGAGCACTTGCCGGCCGATGGGGGACCAGAGCAGCACCGGCACCGACAGCACCGCCGCCACCAGGAACCGGTTGCGCATGTCGGCGACCATCGCGGACATCGACGACCCGCCGTGCCCCATCATCTCGTGCGGCGACACCGGCGCGGCCGGTTCGGCCCCGGCCTCCGCCGTGGCGGCCGTGGCGGAGTGTGCGCCGTCCGTAGCGGTGTGGGCCGGTTCGGTCAGCGGGTCGCAGACGTGGGCGGGAACCGACTGACCCTGGCAGTGGTAGCCGCAGTCGCGCACCCATCCGGCCAGCTCGGCCACCGAGGTGGTGGCGGGGTCGTAGCGGACGGTGGCGGTCTGGGCGACCGGGTTGGCCTGCACCGAGCGCACCCCGGGCCGGCGCCCCAGCATGGCCTCGACCGTGGCTTTCTGGGTGGCCCACTGCACCCCCGCCACCTCCAGGACAGCGGTCTCGTCGGTGCGGCTCATCGGGTTCTCCTGCTGATCGCCGGATCGACGCTCGTCGGGGTGGGGGTGGTCGGTCGCGGGTTCACGGCATGACCTGTTGGCCGGTCCGACGCTGTGCCGGAGCGGGTGTGGTCTGCGGTCGTGGTGTCAGGGACACGGCGCGGAAGCGACGCAACCGCAGGCTGTTGCTGACCACGAACACCGAGGACAGGGCCATCGCCGCCCCGGCGATCAGCGGGTTGAGCAGGCCGGCCATCGCCAGCGGGAGCGCGGCGATGTTGTAGGCGAACGCCCAGAACAGGTTGGCCTTGATGGTGCGGAGGGTGCGCCGCGACAACCGGATCGCATCGACCGCGGCGCGCAGGTCACCCCGGACCAGGGTGAGGTCGCTCGCCTCGATCGCCGCGTCCGCGCCGGTGCCCATGGCGATGCCCAGATCGGCCTGGGCCAGGGCGGCGGCGTCGTTGACCCCGTCACCGACCATGGCCACGACCCGGCCCTCGGCCTGCAGTCGGCGCACAACCTCCACCTTGTCGCCGGGCAGCACCTGCGCGGTGACGTCGGTGATCCCGACCTCGCTGGCGACGGCGTGGGCGGCGCTCTGGTTGTCCCCGGTCAGCAGGATGGGGCGCAGGCCCAGCGCGGTCAGCTCGCCGATGGCCTGGGCGCTGGTGGGCTTGACCGTGTCGGCGACGACCAGGACACCGCGGGCAGCCCCGTCCCAACCCACGGCGATCGCGGTACGCCCGGCGGACTCGGCCGCGGCGAGCGCCGCGGCCAGCCGGTCGTCGAGCGGCTGGGACCACTGCTGGGTCAGCCACGACGCCCGGCCGGCGAGGACGGCGTGACCGTCGACGACGCCCTGCACACCCAAACCCTGGCTGGCGGTGAAGGACTCCACCGCCGGTAGATCCCCGACCCGGGCGCGGGCCCCGGCGGCGATCGCTGCGCCGATCGGATGCTCGGAGGCGTCCTCGACCGCCCCGGCCAACGCCAGCAGTTGCTCCTGCTCGACACCGGTGGCGGCGGTGAGGTCGACCAGGCTCATGTGGCCGGTGGTGATGGTGCCGGTCTTGTCCAGCACGATGGTGTCGACCCGGCGGGTGGACTCCAGGATCTGCGGGCCCTTGATCAGGATGCCCAGCTGGGCGCCGCGGCCGGTGCCCACCAGCAGCGCGGTGGGCGTGGCCAGTCCCAGCGCGCACGGGCAGGCGATGATCAGGACGGCGACGGCGGCGGTGAACGCCTCCTCGGCGCCGGCGCCGATGAGTAGCCAGAACGCGAGCGTGGCCAGCGCGAGCACGAGGACGACCGGGACGAACACGCCTGACACCCGGTCGGCGAGGCGCTGCACCGGGGCCTTGCCCGACTGGGCCCGCTCGACCAGCCGGGCGATCTGCGCCAGCGCGGTGTCGGCACCCACCTTGGTGGCGCGCACGACCAGCCGGCCACCGGCGTTGACCGTCGCTCCGGAGACCTGATCACCGGGGCCGACCTCGACCGGCACCGGCTCGCCGGTGAGCAGGCTGGCGTCCACCGCGGACGCGCCCTCCATGACCTCGCCGTCGGTGGCGATCTTCTCCCCGGGGCGGACCACGAACAGGTCCCCGACCGCGAGCCGGCCCACCGGGACCCGCTGCTCGCGGCCGTCGCGCAGCACCGCGACGTCCTTGGCACCCAGTTCGACCAGCGCCCGTAGGGCCGCCCCGGACTGCTTCTTGGCGCGGGCCTCGAAGTAGCGCCCGGCCAGGATGAACACCGTGACCGCGGCGGCAACCTCGAGGTAGATCTCTCCCGCCCCGCCACCCCGGGCCGGAACCAACTCGAACGACATCCTCATGCCGGGCGTACCGGCGGAGCCGAAGAACAGGGCGTAGAGCGACCACCCGAATGCTGCCGACACTCCGACGCTGATCAGGGTGTCCATCGTCGCGGCGCCGTGGCGGGCGTTCGCCCAGGCGGCGCGGTGGAACGGCCACGCCCCCCACACCACCACCGGCGCGGCCAGGGTGAGCGAGAGCCACTGCCAGTTCACGAACTGCAACGGGGAGATCATCGCCATCGCCAGAACCGGCACCGCGAGAACAGCGGAGACCAGCAACCGGTGACGCAGCGATACCACCTCGGAGTCCTCGACCGGCTGCGCCGCTGCGCCGGCCTCGGGAACGTCAACAGTGTCGATCTGCGGGGGCTCGGGCCGGGTCGCGGTGTAGCCGGTGGCCTCGACGGTGGCGATCGCGTCGGCCACCGAAATCCCTTCCGGCAACGCCACCCAGGCGTTGTCGGTCGCGTAGTTGACCGACGCCGATACCCCGGGCAGCCGGTTGAGCTTCTTCTCGATCCGAGCCGCGCACGACGCGCACGTCATGCCGCCGATCCGCAGCTCGATCGAGTCCGCGGCACGCGAAGCGACATCGTGTCCCGGGCCTGCTCCGTCGGAGGTACTCGTCGTAGTGTTCATCGGTCGGCTCCCGCCAGGTCGTAGCCCGCCTCCTGCACGGCCGCCCGGATGGCCGGCTCGGGCAGCGGGGCAGTGCTGATCACGGTGACCTGGGAGTCGCCGCCGGGCACCAGGTCGACCTCGACGGCCCGCACCCCGGTCAGCTCGCTGATCTCCTCGGCCACCGCCGTGACACAGTGTGCGCAGGTCATCCCCGTCACCGCGTAGATTGCGGCGGCGGTCGTTGATTCCGTCGTGTCCGTTCCAGCATCGCCCGGGCGTGTCATGACCGGACCAGCCGGGCGATCGCGGCCGACGCCTCCTTGATCTTGGCATCGGCGACCTCGCCGCCTTCGCGGGCGGCCTCGGCCACACAGTGCGTCAGGTGATCGTCGAGCAACCCCAGCGCGACCGCCTGCAATGCCTTGGTCGCCGCCGACACCTGCGTCAACACCTCGATGCAATACGTGTCGGACTCGACCATCCGCTGCAGACCCCGTACCTGGCCCTCGACCCGCCGCAGCCGGGTGAGCAGCGCGTCCTTGCCCTCGATGTAGCCGACCATCTCAGCCTCCCCTTCTCGCCTCCCTCCTTTGTACCCCTGAGGGGTATCTTTGTAAACCGGTACCCGGTAGAGGTATATAAGATCGGGCGCCGTAACCGGCAGATCGCGGAGGCAGGCCGCTTCCGTCAGCAGGTTGTCAGGGCTTGATCAGCGGCCGGGGCGCGGCGTGCAACGTGTCCAGGTGTGCGTGGTACTCGTGCTCGTCGATCTGGCCGTGGGCGAACCGCTCGG
>JBKJPD010000135.1:0-7473 GCA_046595345.1 Pseudonocardia sp. | reverse complement strand
CCGCGGCGACCCGGCGGATGTTCTCCGCGACCGGCGCCGTGAGGTCGATGACGTCGGCGGCTTCGGGCCCCACGGCGAGCTTCTCCATGTAGAACACCGCCGACGGGTCGAACATCGCGCCCCGCTCGGCGACCGCGAGGACAGCCACCGCGTTCGGCATCCCCTTGGCCATCAGCGTGGTGCCGTCGATGGGGTCGACCGCGACGTCGCACCACGGGCCCTCGCCGTTGCCGACCTCCTCGCCGTTGAACAGCATGGGCGCCTCATCCTTCTCGCCCTCGCCGATCACCACGACGCCGCGCATCGAGACGCTGCCGATGAGCTGGCGCATCGCGTCCACCGCCGCGCCGTCGCCGCCATTCTTGTCACCGCGGCCCACCCAGCGCCCGGCGGCCATCGCAGCGGCCTCTGTGACGCGGACGAGCTCCATCGCGAGGTTGCGGTCGGGGGCCTCGCGAGGCCGCTGGTTGCCGTCCGCCCGTTGATCAGCATTGCCGGGACTGGTCATGGCGCCCTCACTTCCTCCCAGCGCCGGGAGCCGGCCTGCCGGGATGAGTTGATCCTGACAGATCGCCGCCGGTCCCGGTGCCACCTTTGCCTGCGACGATGGTGATGTGAGCTCTACTGCCGACTCCGATCCTGTTCCCGAGCAGAAGGATGTGCCGCCCGCATCCCGACCGCTGTCCGCACCGCCTCCGATGATCAAGCCGCCGCGCTCGGCGATGACGATGCGCGACATGGTCGTGGCGCTCGCGGTGCTGGTGGTGGTGATCCTGCTGGTCGGCGGCGTGTCGCGGGCCTGCTCGTTCTCGCCGGCGGGCCCCACGATCGATCCGACCGGGCTGCCCGTCGTCGACGCCCCCGCCGCGCTGCGCGCGCTCGCACCCGATGTCCCTTTCGCGGTGCGGATCCCCACGGTCCCGCCGGGCTGGCGGTCCAACTCCGTCGGCCAGGACCGCGTCCCCGACGGTGCGGGCCGCGCCGTCCGCACCGGGTTCCTCACGCCGGAGAGCCGCTACCTGCGGTTGCTGCAGAGCAACGCGCCCGAGGCGGCGCTGCTGAAGGCCGAGACGGGGGCGCGGCCGGTCGCGGCGCGTGGAACCGAGGACGTGGGCGGGCAGCGCTGGGTGGTCTACGGCGACAGTCCCCGCGAGCCGATCTGGATCGCGGAGGTCCCGACGCCCGGTGCGGCATCGGTCCGGCTGCTGATCACGGGCAGCGGCAGGGTCGACGATTTCCGGGCACTGGCCGCAGCGGTGGTCGCGGGTGAGCTCCTCCGCGTGGGATGAGATTGCACTGAGGGTGGTTCGATCTTCGCAAGACAGCGCTGGATGCAATCTCGCGCTGCATAGCGACCTAGCCGGAAGTCTTCAGCACCTTGTCCACGCGTTCGCGGGCGCCTGCTAGTTGCTCGTCGCAGCGTTTGGCGAGGGCCTCGCCCCGCTCCCACAGGGCGACGGACTCGTCGAGACCGATCCCGCCTGCCTCCAGGGCGCGCACCACCTCGGCAAGCTCGTCGCGGGCCTGCTCGTAACCCAGCTGTTCCACCGCGGGATCGGTCATGGGGTGCTCGCCTTCTTCCTGCGTGTCGCGGGTTTCTGCGCTGCGGGTCCCTGCGCTGCCGACTCCTGCGCTGCCGGTTTCTGTGCTGCCGCCGTCTCCGGTGCGCCGACGGTGGCCGCCACCGCGCCGTCGGCCACCCGGATCCGCAGCCGGGTTCCCGGCTCTGCCTCGGTCACCGACCGCAGCAGGGGTAGCACGACACCGACCCCGTCGGGAACCCGCTGGACGATCGCATAGCCGCGGGCCAGTGTCGCCGCCGGGCCGAGGGTGCTCAGGCGGGCCCGCACGTGCCCGAGATCAGCGTCGCGCCGGTCCAGTCCGCGCAGCAGCGAGCCCCGCATGGCGTTCCGCAGCCGCACCACGTCGGCGGCATGTGCGTCGATGCCGCGTAGCGGGTCGGCCAGTACCGGGCGGGCGCGTAGTGCGGTGAGCAGCCGCTGTTCGCGATCGACCCAGCCGGCCAGCGCACGCCGGGCCCGGTCGCTGAGCCCGGCGATTCGGGCGGTCTCCTCGGCGAGATCGGGGACGAGCGTGGCGCCCGCCTCGGTGGGGGTGGAGCAGCGCACGTCGGCGACATGGTCGACCAGCGGGGTGTCGGGCTCGTGCCCGATCGCCGACACGACGGGAGTGCGGCACGCCGCGACCGCGCGGCACAGCGTCTCGTCGGAGAACGGCAGTAGATCCTCGACGCTTCCGCCGCCACGGGCGAGCACGATCACCTCGACGCCGGGATCTCGGTCCAGCACCGCCAGCGCGTCGACGATCTGGGATACGGCGAGCGCGCCCTGCGTCGCAACGTGGGTGATCCGGAACCGCACCGATGGCCAGCGCGCCGTCGCGTTGGACACGACGTCGTGCTCGGCAGCCGACGCGCGTCCGGTGATCAGCCCGATACAGCCGGGCAGGAACGGGGGCCGGCGCTTGCGCGCGACGTCGAACAGGCCCTCGGAGGCGAGCAGCTTGCGCAGCCGTTCGATGCGGGCCAGCAGTTCCCCGATCCCGACGGAACGGATCTCGTCGATACGCAGGCTCAGCGTGCCGCGCCCGAGGAAGAATGACGGCTTGCCGTGGACGACGACGCGATCGCCCTCGACGACCGTGAGCCCGCCTCCACCGGCCCTGCCGTCGCGCACCAGCCCGATCGGCGCGGTGAGCTGCAGCGACACGTCGGCGGCGGGATCACGCAGGACGAGGAACGCGGTGCCCGTGCCGGGGCGGGCCGTGACCTGCGCGAGCTGGCCCTCCACCCACACGGCGCCGAGACGATCGACCCAATCGGCGATCTTGCGCGCGACCGTGCGGACCGGCCACGGCTGCTCCGGGGTGGTGGGGCCGGTCACTCGTGCGTGACCGTGGTGATCCGGTTGGTCAGCATCGTGACGAACGGCGGGCGGTCCTCGTGTGCGATCTCGAAGTCCAGGAGTGCCCGCAGCTCGTCGAGGGTGAGCTTGCGCAGCCGTGCCCGCAGCTGCGGAATGGTCATCTCGGCGTAGCCGGGCAGGATGTTCGGCCCCGGCTGGGGGCGCAGCTCCGTGACGATGTTCGCGCCGTTGCGGCGCGGGGCCGAGTCGTCGTCGAACGTGGCCCAGCTCGGCTTCTCCTCGGCCGGGCGCAGGGTGCTCAGTGCGCGGTCGCCCTTGATGGCCAGCTCGGTGACCTTCTGCTGTACGCGCATCGACGCCTGCAGCGCCTGGCTCACCGCGGTGATCGGGAACTCGATGACCAGGCGGGGGAGATCCCGGGCCTGCTCGACGGCAGTGACCAGGAGACCGGCAGCGATCCGCACCGGCAACGGCAGCGTGTTCATGTGCGCAGCGCTCTCATGTGCACAGTCTCCCCTGTTGCGCCGGGTGTGGCACGCGGGGGCGCGCTGGATCACGTCCGGCGGCCCCGTCCGGACGCCGTCCGTACGCTGGGGGTATGTCCGTACCCCGCAGCAAGCGTGTTCTGCTGGCCAAACCGCGCGGCTACTGCGCCGGCGTCGACCGGGCGGTCGAGGCCGTCGAACAGGCGCTCGAGCAGCATGGTGCGCCGGTGTACGTGCGCAAGCAGATCGTCCACAACGTCCACGTGGTGGAGACGCTCACCGAGCGCGGAGCGGTCTTCGTCGACGAGACCGACGAGGTACCGCCCGGCGCGCTGGTGGTGTTCTCGGCGCACGGGGTGTCGCCCGCGGTGCGGGAGCAGGCCCGCGAGCGGGAGCTGCGCACCATCGACGCGACCTGCCCGCTGGTCACGAAGGTGCACCAGGAGGCCAAGCGGTTCGCCCGTGAGGACTTCGACATCCTCCTCGTCGGCCATCACGGCCACGAGGAGGTGGAGGGCACCGCGGGTGAGGCGCCGACTCACATCCAGCTCGTGGAGACCGCGGCCGACGTCGCAGGCGTCACCGTGCGCGACCCGGAGAAGGTGGTGTGGCTGTCGCAGACCACGCTGAGCGTGGACGAGACGATGGAGACGGTGCGCGCGCTGCGCGAACGCTTTCCCACATTGCAGAACCCGCCGAGTGACGACATCTGCTACGCGACGCAGAACCGGCAGGTCGCGGTCAAGGCGATGGCGTCGCAGTGTGACCTGGTGCTGGTGGTCGGGTCGAAGAACTCGTCGAACTCCGTGCGGCTCGTCGAGGTCGCGCTCTCCTCCGGTGCCGGGGCCGCCCATCTCATCGACTATTCCCGCGACATCGACGAGAGCTGGCTCTCCGGTGTGCAGACGGTCGGGCTCACCAGCGGTGCGTCGGTGCCGGAGGTCCTCGTGCGGGGTGTGCTCGACTACCTTGCCGAGCGCGGCTGGAACTCCGTGGAGGAGATCACGACCGCCGAGGAGACCCTGACGTTCTCCCTGCCCCGCGAGCTCCGCCCCCCGCGCCAGGACCAGACCCCGCGCCAGGACCAGACCCTGCGCCAGGACCAGACCCTGCGCTAGGACCAGCCCCCGCGCTAGGACCAGCAGAGCCGCGTCGTGACCTGACCTCCTTCGGGGGCCCGTTCTTCCCCCGTGGTGAGGCCTCCTTCGGCGGGCGCTGCCGGAGGACGCGGGCGATGCCGAGCGCGACGGCGAGCCCGGTGGTCCACGCCATCATCGGGAACGCGTTGACCAGGGGCGCGCCGATCACGAGCAGTTTCTCGGCGATGCCCGCGCCTGGCCTGGGGGTGCCGGCGAGCAACACCACCGCCGGCACCGCGACGGCCAGCAGCAGCGGCGGCGCCACCATCGGTCCGAACAGCCCGCGGCGCCGCACCCATGCCACCGCGAGCACACAGCCGACGACGTAGCAGATGGTGAAGACCACGCCCAGCGTGCCGGTGCGGGTGAGGTCCACGAACACGCCCAGTGCGGTGAGCGCCGCGGCGAGCACCACGGCCGCGAGGGGCGGCACCCCGAGCACGCTGCCCAGCAGCGATCGTTCGGCCAGTGGCCAGCGGCCACCGGCACCCCGCGACATGGTCATCCCGTCACGCTAGCCCGTGTGCCCCCGGTCTTGCTTTCCGCACGGCCGCCTTCGTGCAGGGAGACCAGGGAGTCGCCGGCCGACGCGAGCAGTTCGGGCGCCGACAGCGTGCGGGGGGAGCGTTCCACCTGGCCCGGGGTGGGTAGCTCGTCGTCGGCCACCTCCAGCTCGGTGAGCTTGCGGGCGGTGACCAGTACCCGCGATTCCAGCGAGGAGACCGTGCGGTTGTAGCTGTCGACGGCCGTGTCGAGGCTGCGGCCGAGCTTGGCGACGTGGGTGCCCATCGTGGCGAGCCGCCCGTGCAGCTCCTTGCCGAGCTGGTGCACCTGCGCGGCGTTGTGGGCCAGCGCCTCCTGCCGCCAGCTGTAGGCGACCGTGCGCAGCAGCGCGATGAGCGTGGTGGGCGTGGTGATCACGACGTTGTGGGCGAACGCGTGCTCCATCAGCGACGGGTCGGCCTGCAGCGCCGCCTCCAGGAACGGGTCGCCGGGGACGAACAGCACCACGAACTCCGGGGACGGGGTGAACGCGGCCCAGTAGGCCTTGGCGCTCAGCGCGTCGACATGCCGGCGGAGCTGGCGGGCGTGGGCGGTGAGGCGTTCGGCGTGGACGTCGGCGTCCTGGCTCTCGACGGCCTCCAGGTACGCCGCGAACGGCACCTTGGCGTCGACCACGACCTGCTTGCCGCCCGCGAGGCGCACGATCATGTCGGGCCGCAGCCCGCCGTCCTCGCCCTGGGCGGTGACTTGGGTGGAGAAGTCGCAGTGCTCCACCATGCCGGCGAGCTGCACGATGCGCTCCAGCTGCAACTCGCCCCAGCGACCCCGGACCTGCGGCGCGCGCAGGGCGTTGACC
This sequence comes from Pseudonocardia sp., assembly GCA_046595345.1. Lineage (GTDB taxonomy): Bacteria > Actinomycetota > Actinomycetes > Mycobacteriales > Pseudonocardiaceae > Pseudonocardia. The sequence goes on along the minus strand of JBKJPD010000135.1, from coordinate 1,604 downwards.
AGCAGTTTCGTCTCGCCTCGGAGCTGTTCGGAGCCCAGTGCCATGGCGGTGACCTGCTCGCGCAGCCCCGCATAGGCCGACTCGCGTTCCTTCTCGACGGTGCGCAGCTGGCCCTCCACCCGTTGCAGGGTGGACGTCATCGGGTCGAGCAGCTTGCCGATGGCCATGGCGCGGGCGGCGGCGTCGCCGTCGGCCTTCGCGTGCAGCGCGGCGGTGGCCTCCTTGATGCGGCCCTCGGCGAGCGCGACGAACTGCGCGTTGTTCTGCGCCAGCGCATCGGCCGACAGGGCCCGGAACGCCTGCTTGAGCTCGGCGTCACGGCGGATCAGCAGGGCCTCGCGCTGGACGCCCGCCTCGCGTTCGCTGTGCAGCGCCGCGGTGGCTCCGGCGGACTCGGACTCGGCCCGGCGCAGCCGTTCGGTCGCCCGGTCGTGCTGCTCACCCAGCTCGTCGAGGCGGCTGCGCAGCCCGGTCCGTTCGGCGCGCATTCCCGCGGCGTCGGCGCGGAGCATCGCCGCGGCCTCGGCGGCGGCCCGCGCGGCGTCGGCGAACGTGGCCCGGGCTCTCCACGACGCGGCGCCGGCACCCAGCACCAGCCCGACGGCCAGGCCCAGGAGAAGTACGGAGACAGCGGCGAGGTCCACGGGATCAGGGTGCACCGGAGCACCGACAGAATCGGCGCAGGCGCGCCCGCCGTACCCGGCATACGGGCCCGATGATTCGCCGAGCGGTCGAACGCATGGTCGATTCGGGGCGGTCGAGGAGAATCCCGATACTGGTCACCTCATGCGTCGTGCACTGTCGCGCACTACCGCCCCGACTCGTGTGCCAGCAATTTCTGTTTGACGTCCACGCCCCAGCGGAACCCGCCGAGCGTCCCGTCCGAGCGCAGCACGCGGTGGCACGGCACGAACAGCGCCGCCGCGTTGCGTGCGCACGCCGAGGCCGCGGCCCGCACCGCCGCCGGGCGCCCGGCCTTCGCCGCGTATTCGGTGTAGGTGACGGGTGCGCCCGCGGGGACGGTGCGCAGGACGTCCCAGGCATGCTCCAGGAACTCGCCGGACCGCTGCCGCACCGCGATGGCGTCCACGGCCGAGAGCTCGCCCGCGTGGTAGCGGGTGATCGCCTCGGCGACGGGGCCGAGATCGCCCTCGACGAGATGGGTGGGGCGCAGCGTCGGGTGAATCTGGGGGATGAGCTCGTCGAGCGTCGCGGTCCAGCCCGAGGCCAGCACGGCCCCGTCCGCGTCGACGACGGCGGTGAACGGCCCGATCGGGGTGTCCAGCGTGGACCATCTGGCGGTACTCATGGTGATCTCCGTGCATCGGTGGCGGTACGCCACAGGTGGGTGGCGGCGTAGGACCGCCAGGGTCTCCAGTTCTCGGCCCGCGTCGTGAGGCCGTCCGGATCGGACGGGAGGCCGAGTACGCGGGCGCCGCGGCGGACCGCGAGGTCGGTGGCGAGCAATTCGTCGGGGTCGCCGAGCAGGCGCATGGCGAGGTAGCCGGCCGTCCACGGACCGATGCCGGGCAGTGCGACCAGCGCGGCCCGCAGCTCCGTGGGGTCCCGGCCGGGGTCGAGCACGAGGCTGCCGTCGGCCAGCG
>JBKJPD010000048.1:0-4207 GCA_046595345.1 Pseudonocardia sp. | reverse complement strand
GGGCTGGAGCACGTGTTCCTCGCAGACTCGGGTTCGGTGTCTGTCGAGCTCGCCATCAAGATGTGCCTGCAGTATTGGCGTTCCCGGGGGCGCCCGGCCAAGCACCGGCTGCTGACGTGGCGTGGTGGCTACCACGGCGACACGTTCGGCGCGATGAGTGTCTGCGACCCCGACGGCGGCATGCACAGCCTGTGGCGTGACGTGCTGCCGCAGCAGGTGTTCGCCTCCGCGCCACCGCGGACCTATCAGACGGCCTATGTCGCCGAGCTGGCCGAGCTGATCGAGACTCACGCCGACTCCCTCGCCGCGGTGATCGTCGAGCCTGTGGTGCAGGGCGCGGGGGGCATGGCATTCCACGATCCGCGCTACCTCCACGTCCTGCGTGAGCTGTGCCTGACCCACGACGTGCTGCTGGTATTCGATGAGATCGCCACCGGGTTCGGGCGCACCGGAGAGCTGTTCGCCGCCGACCACGCCGGAATCGCGCCTGACGTGATGTGCGTCGGCAAGGCCCTGACCGGCGGTTACCTGACGATGGCCGCGGCGCTGTGCAGCTCCGAGGTGGCGCGCGGGATCTCCGACGGCGAGGCGGGCGTCCTCATGCACGGGCCGACGTTCATGGGTAACCCGCTCGCCGCGGCCGTCGCGTCGGCGTCGACACGGCTGCTGCTCGAACGCGACTGGCGCGCCGAGGTTCGCGGGATCGCGACAGCCCTCGAGACCGGGCTGGCCCCGGCGCGGGCGCTGCCCGGGGTCGTCGATGTGCGGGTGCTCGGGGCGATCGGGGTGGTGCAGCTCGACCGCGCGGTCGACATGGCGGCGGCGACGGCGGCTGCGGTCGAGCACGGGGTGTGGCTGCGGCCGTTCCGCGACCTCGTCTACACGATGCCGCCCTACGTCTGCACGTCCGAGGACCTCGCGACGATCAACGCCGGGGTGCTCGCGGCGGTGGCGGCCTGCGCACCCGATCGGAGGTGATGGGACACGCTGAAGATCACCTGATCGAGTGACTCTGCGCCGCGTGGCCGGTCCGGTCATACCGCGGGCCACCTGCGGAAAGATCGAGATGACTCCGACATCGCCGGTCGAATCGGATGGAACGGACACGTGCTGGGCGACGTTTGCAGGGTGCGGTGCAGTGAGGCGCCGCCCCCCGACCCCCGACCCTCGTCCGCCGGAGATCGCTTGTGACCGCAACGCCCGTCCGCCCGTCCCCGCTGTCCAGTAACCAGCACTCCCCGCCCGCACGCCGCGCCGTGTTCCGTGCCGACGTCGGCGCGTCGCTGGTGGTGTTCCTCGTGGCGGTGCCGCTGTCGCTGGGCATCGCGCTCGCCTCCGGCGCACCGATCATGGCAGGGCTCATCGCCGCGGTGGTCGGCGGTGTCGTCGCCGGGTTGCTCGGCGGCTCGCCGTTTCAGGTCAGCGGGCCCGCGGCGGGGCTGACCGTGGTGGTCGCAGAGCTCGTGGCCCGGTTCGGCTGGGAGGTGACCTGTCTGATCACCGCCGGTGCCGGGCTGGTGCAGATCCTGTTCGGTTTCGCCAGGGTGGCCCGGTTCAGCCAGGCCATCCCGCCAGCCGTGGTGCACGGCATGCTGGCCGGGATCGGCCTCACCATCGTGGCGGCGCAGATGCACGTCGTGGTGGGCGGCGCACCGCCCGCCGGGGCGCTCGACAGCATCCTCGCGCTGCCGGCAGCGCTGATGGGGATGAACGGGGGTGCCCTGGCTGTCGGGATCGCCACGATAGCGGTGTTACTCGCCTGGCCACGGCTGCCGCGTCGGGTGCGGGTCGTCCCCGGCCCACTCGTCGCGGTGGCCGCAGGCACGGCGTTCGCGCTGCTGTGGACCGGGGTTCCGCTGGTGGACCTGCCCGGTGGCCTGCTCGATGCGGTCATCACACCGAACCTGTCACTGCTTCCCGAGGGGCAGTGGGGCGGGATCATCGGTGGGGTGCTCACGGTCGCGCTGATCGCGAGCATCGAGAGCCTGCTCTCGGCCGTGGCGGTCGACCGGATGCACGACGGACCGCGCACCAAGCCCGACCGGGAGCTGCTCGGGCAGGGCGCGGCCAACACCATCTCGGGGTTCCTGGGCGGTCTGCCCGTGACCGGGGTGATCGTCCGCAGCGCGGCGAACGTCGAGGCGGGCGCCCGGAGCCGCGCCGCCGCGATCCTGCACGGCGTCTGGATCGCGGTGTTCGCGATCGCGCTGGTCGGCGTCATCGAGCTGATCCCGCTCGCGGCGCTCGCGGGGCTGCTCGTCTTCGTCGGACTTCAGCTCGTGAAACCCGCCGATGTGCGCGCCGCAAAACAGCACGGCGAACTGCCGATCTACCTGGTCACGGTGGTCGGGGTGCTCGCACTGAACCTGCTCGAGGGCGTCGCGATCGGGCTCGTGTTGGCCGGGCTGCTGCTGCTGCGCCGCGTCGTGTGGGCCCGGGTGCACCACGAGCTTCCCGTGGGGGACGGCCCGCAGCGGATAGTCGTCGAGGGCAGGCTGAGCTTCCTCGCGGTGCCGGCGTTGTCCCGGGCGCTCGCCCGCGTGCCGCACGGCGAGCCCGTGCACGTCGACCTCGCCGTCGACTACTTCGACCACACCGCGTTCGACCATCTCGAGTCCTGGACGGCTCGGCACCGGGCCAGCGGCGCGCTGGTCGAGGTGTCCGAGCCGACGGGTACGGGGCAGGTCCGGCGTGGCCGCTTCGCCACGTGGTCGCACTGGCAGAGGGCCGGCGAGCAGGCGCCCGTGCTGGCCGGCGTGGCGGCCTACCACTCGGAGGCGGCCGACCTGATCCGCCCGTCGCTGCGCGCCATGGCCGGGGGCCAATCCCCATCGGCGCTGCTGTTCTGTTGCGCGGACTCCCGCGTGCTGCCGAACGTGATCACCCAAAGCGGGCCCGGCGACCTGTTCACCGTGCAGAACGTCGGCAATCTCGTCACGGGCACATCCGAGCAGGCGGCGGTGCAGTACGCGACGGCGGTGCTGGGCGTACCGGTCGTCGCCGTGTGCGGACACTCCGGTTGCGGGGCGATGACGGGTCTGCTCGACGGTGGCCTGGCGGGCCCGCTCGGTGACTGGCTGCAGGCCGGCCAGGCCAGCCTGGAGGCCTTTCGCGCCGGGCATCCGGTGGGCGCCGCGGCCACCGCGGCCGGTTACGGTGCGGTCGAGGCGCTGTCGATGGTCAACGTCGCCCTTCAGCTCGAGACCCTGCGGGACAGCGGGGTCGACGCCGAACTGCTGGGCCTGTACTTCGACATCCCGACCGCCCGGGTCCTCGTGCTGGACGTGGGGGCCCAGGAGTTCCGCCCGGCCCCGTAGAAGACATGCGGGGCGGGCCGCGCGGCAGGATCAGCGACACCTGCACGCGCCGGCCCGTCCGGCTCACCTACCGTGGCCACGTGCCTCCGTCGCCCACCCCGTCCGGCCGCCCCCAGCACCCGCTGGCCTGGCTCAACGCCCATGCCGCCGCTCGCGTCGCCGCCGGACTGCGTCGTGGGTTGCGCCCACGCGCCGCGGACGAGCGGATGCTCGATCTCGCCGGCAACGACTACCTCGGCCTGTCCGATGACCCGCGGGTGATCGCCGGTGCGGTCGACGCCGTCTGCCGGTGGGGGGCGGGATCGACGGGGTCGCGGCTGGTCACGGGTACGACGATGTTGCACGCGACGCTGGAGGCGGAGCTCGCATCCTTCTGCGGGGTGGAGGCGGCGCTGGTGTTCTCCTCGGGCTACGCCGCCAACCTGGGCGTGCTGACGGCGCTGTCGGGTCCGGGATCCCTGATCGTGTCCGACGCGGCGAACCACGCGTCCCTCGTGGACGCGTGTCGGCTCTCCCGCGCCCGGATCGCCGTCGTGCCCCGTGACGACCCCGCCGCCGTCGATGCCGTGCTCGCAGCCCGCACCGAGGCGCGCGCGCTGGTCGTCACCGACAGCGTCAACAGCGTCGACGGCGGTCTCGCGCCGCTGTATGCGCTGCACGCGGTGTGCCGGGCGCGTGGCGCGCTGCTCGTCGTCGACGAGGCACACGGGCTGGGGGTGTGCGGGCCGGGTGGGCGCGGGCTGCTCGCCGCCGTCGGGCTGGCCGGTGCGGATGACGTGGTGGCCACTGTGACGCTGTCCAAGGCGCTGGGCAGCCAGGGCGGGGCGGTGCTCGGGCCGGTCGCGGTGGTGGCGCACCTGGTCGACACCGCGCGGTCGTTCATCTTCGAC
>JBKJPD010000010.1:0-3524 GCA_046595345.1 Pseudonocardia sp. | reverse complement strand
CCAAGACGAGCCCCGACCCTCGCCGCGTACGGTGGCTCGAGATAGGTGGAGGCGAGCGTCGGCCAGTTCGCCTCAGCGAAGACCCCTGACGGCGTGCCGTCGAGCAGCACCCGACCCGCACCCATGACCACGACACGTGCGAAGGACTCGGCCACGAAGCGCATGTCGTGGCTGATGGCGATAACGGTCCGGCCACTGGCCGTCAGCTCGTCGATGATGGCTCGGATGCGCGCCACGCCCCGGGCGTCCTGGCCCGTCGTCGGCTCGTCGAGGATGACGATCGGCGTGCCCATCGACAGGATGGAGGCAAGCGCGAGCAGCTTGCGTTTCGAGTAACCGAGGTCGTACGGGTTCGTGGTCTCAGCGCTGCGCAGCCCGACGGCATCGAGTGCCGCCTCGACCGCGCGATCAAGCTCCGAGCCTCGTCGACCGATGTTGCGCGCCCCGAAGGCGACCTCATCGCGCACACGGCGGGCGAAGATCTGGCGGTCCGGGTTCTGGAATGTGAGCCCGACCTGCCGCGCGATCTCGGCCACGTGGCGGTTTCCGACCGGCTCGCCCAGGATCGTGACGTCGCCGGTAAGGGGTCGGAGCAGGCCGTTGAACTGACGTGCGAGGGTCGACTTTCCCGAGCCATTCTGCCCGATGATCGCCACACGCTCGCCAGAGGCGATCGAGAGATCGACCCCATCGATCGCCCGCGTGCCGCCCGGATACTCGAAGGTCACGTTCGAGCACCGTATGGCGAGCGGTCGCACTGATGGCGACGTCGGCCGCGATGACAGCGAATAGGAGGCGGGCACGGTGTAATCCGGTCCCCTGAAGGAGTCATCCCCGGGGGCACCGTGGTCACGGGTGGTGTCGGCCTCCGGTCGGGCGAGATCGAGGCCCACAAGCTGATCCTGGACCGCCCGTAGGGTGGCGGCGCGCATGAGCGTCACGGGCTCGGGCGGCTGGACGCCCGCCGGCTCGATGGTGGGACCGCCCAGGATCATGGCGCTCTCCCCATGCTCAACGACCCTCCCCCCGTCGAGGACGATGACCTCATTGGCGAGCCCGGCGAGCAATCCCGTCTTGTGCTCGACGATGAGGACCGCCGTGCCAGCTTCGGCGGCGAGCCGCTTCAGTGCGTCGCCCACGAGCCGTGTTCCGGCCGGATCGAGCTGGCTCGTCGGTTCATCGAGGACGAGGAGGGCCGGCCGGAGCGCCAGCACGGAGGCGAGTGCGACGAGTTGGGCCTGGCCGCCGGACAGCTTCAGGGGATCGCGCGGCGCCAGGGCGCCGATGCCCAACACGTTGAGCGCGAACTCAACTCGTTCAACGATCATGGGAAGGTCGAGCCCGAGATTGCGTGGACCGAACGCAATCTCCTCGAACACCGTGGCAGCCGTCCCGGAGATCTGGGTGAGCGGGTTCTGAAAGAGGATCCCGCAGCCCTGTGCCGCTTCGAACGGCTTGAGATCGATGGTCTCGATGCCGTCCAGCGTCACAGATCCTTCGAGCCGTCCGCCAATGACCCCAGGCGCCAGACCCGCGGCGATGAGGCAGAGCGTCGACTTGCCGGCATCGTTGGGTCCTACCACCCCAACCACGCGACCAGCCGCCACCTCGATGTCGATACCATCGAGCACCGCGTGACTGGCACCCGCGTACGTGTACCGCACGGAATGCAGTTGGAGCGTCATCACGGCAACCGGATGAAGCCGGCAATCGAGGCACCCACGAGCACGACCGTTCCGATGAGGATCGCCCATCGAGCAGCCCGCTGCGTCCCACTGTCCGGCATGGTCCGGAGAACGGTCCGACGAGACGGGGCGGAGAACGCTCGCGCCTCGAGAGCCATCGACCGCTCTTCGATCTCGGACAGCGAGCTCGAGATCATCGGGCCGGCCAGCGGGAGGATGCCGCGGGCGCGCCGCCATGGGGAGCCCTGCGTGTCAAGACCGCGTGCCCGCTGCGAATCGGTGATCTCCGAGGCACGTTCCGCCATCCGTGGGATTGTCGCGATCGCGGCCCCGATGATGAAGACCCCTCGGCGCCCGAGTCCGCGCCGTTCAAGGTCCGACAGGAGATCATCCGTGGGGGTCGTCAGCGAGAACACCGCCACGGAAAGCGCGAACGCGACGACGCGGAGGGTTGCCTGAAGGGCCGCCGCAAGACCCGTGCCAGTGGCCTGGAACGGTCCGATCGCGAAAAGTGGATCGCGCGCGCCCGGATAGAAGAACGTGTTAACGAGGAGGATGGATACGACGAGTGGCACCGTAGCGAGGACAAAGGGAAACATCGCCCGACCCGCGCGGGCGATGACCGAGGTAACCAGGACGACCGCGAGCATCGTGATTGGACCGGTCCACTCCCGGACGGTGAAGGCGAGGGCCGCAGTCGCGAACGCGAGGACCAGCTTGGTCAACGGGTTGAGCCGTTGATACGTTCCGGTTGGCAACCGGCGGATGTAGTCAGGGAGGACCAGACTGGTCGCCCCGCTCAGTCTGACCTTCTCATGCTTGTGACGAAGGATCGGTGGCTCACGCCGGGCCGTCTGAGACGAGCCGTTCGCCGTTGGGGAACCTCGCCACGATCCGCCGGGACAGGCTGAACAGGATGATGAACACAACGAAGCTCGTTATCGTCTTGTCGATCGGATCGCTGAACAGCCCCTGGCCTAGAGACGCCGAGAAGACGTCGGCTCCTCCCTGGCGGAGCGCGGCCACGATCACGTCGCCGCCGGAACCGGTCACGCCACCAAAGACGTAGGCAGCGATCGGTGCCGACACGAGCGCCGCGACGATGCCAGTGATGGCGCCGGCGCCGGCGACCCACAGCCCGGCCAGGTCGCGTCGGACCAGGATGAACGCGGCGATCGACAGCGCGGCCACAACCGCGATGACGATGGCAGCCGTGAAGACCCAATCGGGATAGCCGCCGATGTTGGGGTCGGTGTACGCCGGGTTGTTGAGGATCGGCAGAGCGATGAGGATCACGATGGCGGCGCCGACGATAGCCGACAGGATGAGCTGGTTGCCGCTCGCCGGGCGCGAACGGTAGACCCCCAGCCGGCCCCAGACGCCTGCCAGCAGCCCGATTACCCCAGCCGTCACGGCGAAGGGACCGATCGTGCCACCGCCGATGCCCGGCGCATACTGCCAGATCACGTTGGTAAGCACACCGGTCAATGCCCCCGCGATCGGCCCTGCGAGCACGCCCACGAGGATCGTCCCGATCGAGTCGAGGTAGATCGGAAGTTTGAGCACCTGCTGGACCGTAACGCCCAGGACGATGTTAATGGCGATCGCCACTGGAATGAGGGTGATCACCCGCGTACTGAACTGGCTGCCCACAGCTTCCTCCTGATCCCTCGTGCCGCGACGGCCCGCAGCACCTCAATCCCTAGCGTGACACGTTCGAGTGGTCCGCCGCCAGCCCTCCGACCCGTTCGATGAGGCGATCCAGGAACGCCGGGATGTCCGCGTCGGTGACGACGTCCATGTTGGGCGCCCGTCCGGTCAGGCGGCGTGGGTCGGCAA
>JBKJPD010000618.1:0-7359 GCA_046595345.1 Pseudonocardia sp. | reverse complement strand
CGGCACCTTCCTGTTCGAGTCGGCCGAGAACGGGCGGTCCTGGTCGCGCTGGTCGTTCGTCGGGGCCCGGTCGGCGGCCGTCCTGACCGTGGTGGACGGCGTGCTGACCTGGACCGGTGAGGTCCCCGCCGGGCTGCCGCTGACCGGCGATCCACTGGCTGCGCTGCGCACCGTGGTCGAGGAACTGCACAGCGAGCCGCTGCCGGGGCTGCCGCCGCTCACCGGCGGGATGGTCGGCTACCTCGGCTACGACGTGGTGCGACGCCTCGAACGGCTCCCGTCGCTCGCCGTCGACGACATGGCGGTCCCGGAGCTGGTGATGCTGCTGGCCACCGACCTGGCCGCCGTGGACCACCACGAGGGCACGATCACGTTGATCGCCAACGCGATCAACTGGGACGCCACCGACGAGCGTGTCGACGACGCCTACGACGACGCCGTCGCCCGCCTGGACCGGATGACGGCCGAGCTGGCCGCGCCCGCGCCGTCGACGGTGGCGGTCTACCGGGCCGTGGAACCGGAGTTCACCCGCCGCCGCAGCCCGGCCCAGCACCACGCCGCCATCGAGATCGCGAAGGAGCAGATCCGCGCGGGTGAGGCGTTCCAGGTGGTGGTGTCGCAACGGTTCGAGACCGACTGCACCGCCGATCCCCTCGACGTCTACCGGGTGCTGCGGGCCACCAACCCGAGCCCGTACATGTATCTGCTGCGGCTCGAGAGCGTGGGGACATCGACCCATCCACCCCGGCGCTTCGAGATCGTCGGCTCCAGCCCCGAGGCGCTGGTCACCGTGCGCGACGGGGTGGCCACCACCCACCCGATCGCGGGCACGCGCTGGCGCGGGGCCACCGAGGAGGAGGACCTTCTCCTGGAGAAGGACCTGCGCACCGACGAGAAGGAACGCGCCGAGCACGTGATGCTCGTGGATCTCGGCCGCAACGATCTCGGCCGGGTCTGTGAGCCCGGCACGGTCAAGGTGCGCAGCTTCTTCTCCGTGGAGCGCTACAGCCACGTGATGCACCTGGTCTCCACGGTGACGGGCACGCTGCGCGGCGACTGCAACGCCTTCGACGCCGTGACCGCCTGCTTCCCGGCCGGCACGCTCTCGGGCGCGCCGAAGCCGCGGGCGATGGAGATCATCGAGGAACTGGAGCCGACGCGCCGCGGTCTCTACGGCGGGATCGTCGGCTACCTGGACTTCGCAGGCAACGCCGACACGGCCATCGCGATCCGCACGGCGCTGGTCCGCGACGGGGTGGCCTACGTACAGGCCGGCGGCGGGATCGTGGCCGACTCCGACCCGGTCGCGGAGGACACCGAGTGTCTGAACAAGGCCCGGGCGGTGCTGTCGGCGGTGGCGACCGCGGCGACCCTCGCCCCACCCGCGTGACCACCCGCAGCCCCCGGACCCTGGGGGCCGTCTGTGCGGGCCTCGGCCTGGCCGCGGTGCTCCTGTGGGGCGCCTCCACGGCGACCTGGTTCGTGGTCACCGTCGCGGGCCGGGCCCCGGTGACCTTCGACGGCGCGCAGGTCGCGCCGTCGCTCACCGGGCTGGCCCTGCTCGCCCTCGCGGGAGTGGCGGGCGTCGTGGCCACCGGTGGCGTGGTGCGGCGGGTGCTCGGTGCGCTGCTCGGACTCGCCGGGGTCGCCGTCGGGGTGATCGGGGCGCGGGCGCTGCTGTTCTCGCCGTTCGCCACCGACGCGTCCGGTGCCGGACTGCCGCAGCCGCCGTCCGGCGTGTCGGTGGACGCTCTGCGCTACCAGCCGACCGAGACCACGGTGGCACCGCTGCTCGCGGTGGCCGCCGCGGTGGTGCTGCTGCTCGTCGGGCTGGCGGTCGCCGTCCGGGAGTCGCGGCTGCCGAGGTTCGGCGCCCGGTACGCGGCGCCGGGTTCGCGACCGGTGGAGCTCGATCCGGATCGGGCCGCGTGGCAGGACCTCGACGTGGGACGGGACCCCACCGTGGACCCGGCGGGTGACAGGGGGGACGATCCAGGGCCAGGTACCCGGCCGTTATAACATTCTTCACGGCCCAGCGACCTTCACGGCCCAGCGACATTCGTGGTCAGTATCTCGGAGAAGGGGGACCACCGCATGGACGGCAGCGGGGGCAGCGTCCTCGATTCCATCGTCGACGGGGTCAGAGCGGATCTCGCGGTCCGCGAGGCAGCGGTCGATTTCGCGGAGATCAAGCGGCGGGCCGCCGCGGCAGTGCCGCCCCGGGACGTGATGGCGGCGCTGCGCGCGCCCGGCATCGGGGTGATCGCGGAGGTCAAGCGGCGCAGCCCGTCCAAGGGCGATCTCGCGACCATCATTGATCCCGCGGGGCTGGCGGCGTCCTACGCCGAGGGTGGCGCGCGGGTGATCAGTGTGCTCACCGAGCAGCGCCGCTTCGGCGGATCGCTGGCCGACCTCACCGCGGTGCGCGCGGCCGTCGACGTGCCGGTGCTGCGCAAGGACTTCATCGTGAGCCCCTACCAGGTACACGAGGCTCGTGCGTACGGCGCCGACCTGGTGCTGCTGATCGTCGCGGCGCTGGAGCAGAACGTGCTGGACGCACTTCTGGACCGCGCGGAGTCCCTCGGGATGACCGCGCTGGTCGAGGTGCACACAGAGGAGGAGGCCGACCGCGCACTGGAGGCGGGCGCCAAGGTGATCGGCGTCAACGCGCGCAATCTGCACACCCTCGAGGTGAACCGGTCGATCTTCGGTCAGATCGCACCCGGGTTGCCGAGCGGAGTGATGCGGGTTGCCGAGTCCGGCGTCCGCGGGCCGGGTGACCTGCTCACCTACGCGGGCTGGGGCGCGGATGCGGTGCTGGTCGGTGAGGGTCTGGTCACCAGTGGGGACCCCGGTGGGGCCGTGCGCGGCCTGGTGGCTGCGGGCTTCCATCCGTCATGTTCCAGAATGGTGCGGTGAGCACAACAGCGAAGGCGAGCGACGGCATCTCGACGCCGTCAGGACACGAGCCGGACGAGCGGGGTCACTTCGGCCGCTACGGCGGCCGCTTCGTCCCCGAGGCGCTGGTCGCCGCGCTCGACGAGCTGACCACGGAGTACGAAAAGGCTCGCGGCGATCGGGAGTTCCTCGACGAGCTCGACCGGCTGCATCGGGACTACTCCGGTCGCCCGTCCCCGCTCACCGACGCCAGGAACCTCGGCGAGCACGCCGGCGGCGCGCGGATCCTGCTCAAGCGTGAGGACCTCAACCACACCGGGTCCCACAAGATCAACAACGTGCTGGGCCAGGCGCTGCTCACCAAGCGGATGGGCAAGACGCGCGTCATCGCCGAGACCGGCGCGGGCCAGCACGGCGTCGCCACGGCGACCGCGTGCGCGCTGATGGGCCTGGAGTGCGTCGTGTACATGGGCGAGGTCGACACCGAGCGCCAGGCGCTCAACGTCGCCCGCATGCGCCTGCTCGGCGCCACCGTCATCCCGGTGAAGTCCGGCTCCCGCACCCTCAAGGACGCGATCAACGAGGCGCTGCGCGACTGGGTCACCAACGTCGACGAGACGCACTACATGCTCGGCACGGTCGCCGGCCCGCACCCGTTCCCGACGATGGTGCGCGACTTTCACCGGATCATCGGGTTGGAGGCCCGCGAGCAGGTGCTGGAGCGCACCGGCAGGTTGCCCGACGCGATCGCGGCGTGTGTCGGCGGTGGGTCGAATGCGATCGGGATCTTCCACGCCTTCCTCGACGACCCCGGCGTGCGGCTGGTCGGCTTCGAGCCGGGCGGTGACGGCGTCGAGACCGGTCGCCATGGCGCCACGCTGTCGGAGGGTTCGCCGGGCGCGCTGCACGGGGCGATGTCCTACCTGCTGCAGGACTCCGACGGGCAGACCAGTGAGTCGTACTCGATCTCCGCGGGGCTCGACTACCCGGGCGTCGGGCCGGAGCACGCCCGGCTCAAGGACATCGGCCGCACCACCTACCAGTCGGTCACCGACGCCGAGGCGATGGACGCGTTCGCGCTGCTGTGCCGCACCGAGGGCATCATCCCGGCGATCGAGTCCGCGCACGCCATCGCGGGCGCGTTGCGGCTGGGTCGTGAGCTGGGACCGGAGGGGATCGTGCTGGTGAACCTGTCCGGGCGCGGGGACAAGGACGTCGACACAGCCGCCAAGTGGTTCGGCATCGTCGCCGAAGGCGGGAGCACCGCCGAAGGCGGGAGCACCGCCGACGCGAGCGGTACGGCCATCGCGGAAGGGAGCGGGCACTGATGAGTGGCGTCGAGTCGATCTTCACCAGCTGTCGGGACGAGGGGCGCGCCGCGCTCATCGGGTACCTCCCCGCCGGCTACCCGACCGTCGACGGGTCGGTGGGCCTGCTGAATGCCATGGTCGAGGGCGGGTGTGATCTGCTCGAGGTGGGCGTGGCCTACTCCGACCCCGTGATGGACGGCCCGACCATCCAGGCCGCGGCCGAGACCGCACTGCGGGCCGGTGTGCGCCTGCGCGACGTGCTCTCGGTGGTGGAGCGGGTGACGGCGGCCGGTGGCCGCGCCGTGGTGATGAGCTACTACAACCCGATCCTGCGCTACGGCGTCGACGCATTCGCGCGGGACCTCGCCGCTGCGGGCGGGCTCGGCATGATCACCCCGGACCTGATCCTCGACGAGGCCGACGAGTGGCTGGCGGCCTCGGAGATGCACGGCCTGGACCGGATCTTCCTGGTCGCGCCGTCGTCGCGCGAGGAGCGGATCGCCTCCACGGCCGCCGCGAGCAGCGGCTTCCTCTACGCGACTTCGACGATGGGCGTCACGGGGGCGCGCGCCTCCGTGGCCACCGCGGCGCCGGAGATCGTGGCGCGCTGCCGCTCCCACACGTCCCTGCCGATCGGTGTCGGGCTCGGCGTCCGGTCGGGGGACCAGGCCGCGGAGGTGGCGGCCTTCGCCGACGGTGTGATCGTCGGCTCCGCGTTCGTCACGGCAGCGGGGCGCGACGGTGCCGAGGGCGTCCGGGCGCTGGCTGCGGAGCTTGCCGAGGGTGTCCGCCGCCCGGCCGGTGAGCCCCTGCCGGGATAGACCCGACCCCGCGCGCGCCAGTGGGAGAACGCGCGCGTGGGTGCGCCCGGGGCCGCGGACGCTCTCCCCACATCGGGGGCGATACCGTGGCGGCGTGAGTGCTGCCGTCGCTACCGTCGTACTGGCCTACCTTCCGAGTCCCGACCGAGGTGTCTGGTACCTCGGCCCGGTCCCGATCCGGGCCTACGCGCTGTGCATCATCGCCGGCATCGTCGTCGCCGTCCTGTGGGGCGAGCGCCGGTTCGTCGCGCGTGGAGGTGCGTCGGGCGTGGTCACCGACGTCGCCGTGTTCGCGGTGCCGTTCGGCCTGGTCGGTGGGCGGCTCTACCACGTCGCCACGGACTGGCCGAAGTACTTCGGACCCGGGGGCAGCCCGATCGATGCCCTCTACATCTGGCAGGGCGGCCTGGGTATCTGGGGCGCGGTGGCGCTCGGCGCGGTCGGCGCCTGGATCGGCTGCCGCCGCCGGGGCGTCCCGCTGCCGTTCTTCGCCGATGCGGTCGCGCCGGGCGTCGTCGTGGCGCAGGCGATCGGGCGGCTCGGCAACTGGTTCAACCAGGAGTTGTACGGCGGCCCGACAACGCTGCCGTGGGGCCTGGAGATCTACCGCAGGGTGAACCCGGACACGGGCGTGCCCGACGGCATCGGCGGCATCGCCCTCGACCACACGCCGATCGCGATCGTGCACCCGACGTTCCTCTACGAGCTGCTGTGGAACCTCGGTGTCGCGCTGCTGATCGTGTGGGCGGACCGCCGGTTCAAGCTGGGCCACGGCCGGGTTTTCGCGCTCTACGTCGCCAGCTACACCGCGGGCCGGTTCTGGATCGAGTTGATGCGCAGCGACGAGGCGACACGGGTCTTCGGCGACATCCGGATCAACGTGGTCGTATCGGTGGTCGTCTTCGTCGGTGCGGTGATCTATCTCGCCCTGATGCGCAAGCCCCGCGAGGTGCCGGCCCGCCCCGAACCCGATCCTGATCCGGACGCCGGTCCGGACACCGCCGGGTCCGCTGCGGTGGTGCTGACGAAGCCCGACCGCGAGGACTCCACCTCCGGTGGTCCGCCGGACGACGACAAGGGCGACCGAGCCGTAGTGCAGCCCGTCGCGGCGCAGCCCGGTAGTGGGGCCACTGACGACCGCACCTCGTGACTCCGCGGCCGGGCCATGCCGGGGCGTTCACCGGCTTCGGCGAGGGTGCGGTCGAGTTCTACGACGGCCTGGAGGCCGACAACTCCAAGCCGTACTGGACCGATCAGCGCGCCGTCTACGAGGCCGACGTCCGGGCTCCGATGCAGGCCCTGCTGGCTGCGCTGGAACCGGAGTTCGGGCCGGGGAAGATCTTCCGCCCGTACCGCGACGTGCGGTTCTCCGCCGATAAGACCCCGTACAAGTCCCACTGCGGTGCCACGGTGGGCGGCTTCTACGTCCAGGTCGGTGCGGACGGGCTGATGGCCGCGGCCGGGCACTACCAAATGGCGCCGGACCAGTTGGCCCGGTTCCGCACCGCTGTCGACGACGACCGCCGCGGCCTCGATCTGGGGCGGCGCCTGGCCGCCGTCCGCGCCGCCGGAATCACCGTCGGCGGGGAGATGCTCACGACGCGGCCCCGTGGTGTCGATCCCGCGCATCCGCGGCTGGAACTGTTGCGGCACAAGGCCCTCTACGGGTGGCGCAGCTGGCTCCCTGACGACGTGCTGCACGAGGTGGGGTCGGTCGAGCGGGTCACGACCACCTGGCGGTCGTTGTTCCCGCTCACCGAGTGGCTGGCCGAGCACGTCGGGACGAGTGACCGGCCGCGGCGCTGACCGCACAGGTGCACCATTCCTCCACCACAGCCGTTCACACACCACGTCCTGATCGTTCAAGAAAGCGCGCTATGGTGGGCCAGGTGAGCCGTCGCACAAAGATCGTATGCACCATCGGGCCTGCCACGGCCACCCCTGAGCGCATCCGTGAGCTGGTCGAGGCAGGCATGGACGTGGCCCGTCTCAACTTCAGCCACGGCAACCGCGATGATCACAAGCGGGTCTACGAGATGGTCCGCCTCGCGGCCGATGCCCAGGGCCGCGCCGTCGGCATTCTCGCCGACCTGCAGGGCCCCAAGATCCGTCTCGGCCGGTTCGCGAGCGGGCCCGTCGAGTGGCGCACCGGCGAGGAGGTGCGGATCACCGTCGACGATGTGGTCGGCACCCATGACCGCGTCTCCACCACGTACAAGGGCCTGGCCGATGACGCCCGCGTGGGAGACCGGTCATGGGTGCCGACCACATCGTCGACGGTGATCCGCACCTCCTCGCCGGTGCGCCACTCGACGGGCCCGCTCGCGAAC
>JBKJPD010000522.1:0-5309 GCA_046595345.1 Pseudonocardia sp. | reverse complement strand
TTCCGGCCCGCTCGCTCCCGGCCCGCTCGCTCCCGGCCGCGGCGGCCGTCACGGCTGCACCCGCTCGCCCGCGCGCGGGGCGTCTCCCCCGCCGAGGGCCGCGAGGACGGCCGCGGCCGTGCGCGGTCCGAAACCGGGTAGGGCCGCGATCTCGCTGACCTCGGCCGCCTGCAGCTTGCGGACCGAACCGAAGTGTTTGAGCAGCGCCGCCCGCCGTGCAGGCCCCAGGCCCGGAACATCGTCCAACGCTGAGCTGATCATGCTCTGCGAACGACGCTGGCGGTGGTAGGTGATGGCGAATCGATGCGCCTCGTCACGGACCCGCTGCAACAGGTAGAGACCCTCGCTGGTGCGGGAGAGGATGACCGGGTCCGATTCGGCGGGCAGCCACACCTCCTCCAGCCGCTTGGCCAACCCGCAGATCGCGACGTCGGTGACGCCGAGTTCCGCGAGCACGTCGGCGGCCGCCTGCACCTGAGGCCGACCACCGTCGACCACGAGCAGGTTCGGCGGGTACGCGAACCTGCGCGGTCGCCCGGTGTCGGGATCGATACCGGGTCGGTAGACGGGGACAGCGGCCATGGGGGCGATGCTCGAAGCGTCGTTCACGACGACCACGACGTTACCGGCCTGGTCATCCTGGGTCGCAGAACGGCCACTCCGCGTCGTCGCTGCGGCCTCCGTCTCGGCCAGGTGGCGGCGGAACCGCCTGCGGACGACCTCCGCGATCGACGCGACGTCGCCGCCCGCCGCACCGTCCCGGATCTCGAACCGCCGGTAGTCCGACTTCTTCGCCAGCCCGTCCTCGAACACGACCAGCGAGGCCACGACGTTAGTGCCCTGCACATGGGACACGTCGACGCACTCGATGCGCAACGGCGCCGAGCCGAGGCCCAGCCCGTCCTGGATCTCCTGCAGGGCCGCCGACCGGGCCGTGAGGTCGCCGGCCCGGCGCAGCTTGTGCTGGGTGAACGACTCTGCGGCGTTGCGCGCGACCGTCTCGGCCAGTGCCCGCTTGTCGCCGCGCTGCGGCACCCGGATCCCGACGCGGGACCCGCGCAGCTCCGAGAGCCAGTCCGCGAGCGTGTCGACCTCGGCCGGCAGTTCCGGAACGAGGATCTCCCTCGGCACCGGCTGCTGTGCGTCGTCGGCCGATCCGGCCAGTGCGGCCTGCTCGCCGTAGAACTGCGTGAGGAACCTTTCCACCAGTTGCGCGGTGTCCGCGGGCTCCACCTTGTCGACCACCCAGCCGCGCTGCCCGCGGACCCGACCGCCGCGCACGTGGAAGACCTGGACGGCGGCCTCCAGCTCGTCCTGAGCGAAGGCGACGACGTCGGCGTCGGTGCCGTCACCGAGGACGACCGCCTGGCGCTCCATGACCCGCTTGAGCGCGCCGACGTCGTCACGCAGCCGGGCGGCCCGCTCGAACTCCAGCCCCGCCGACGCCGCGGCCATCTTCCGCTCCAACTGCCGCACGAAGTGGTCGGTCCGGCCGGCGAGGAAGTCGCAGAAGTCCTGCACGATGTCGCGGTGCTCCTCGGCATCGACCCGACCGACGCACGGTGCCGAACACTTGTCGATGTAGCCCAGAAGGCATGGCCGCCCCATCTGCCCGTGCCGCCGGAAGACCCCGCTGCTGCAGGTGCGGGCCGGGAAGACCCGCAGCAGCATGTCGAGGGTCTCCCGGATCGCCCATGCGTGGGCGTAGGGCCCGAAGTAGCGGACGCCCTTGCGGCGCGGCCCGCGGTAGACGTGCAGCCGCGGGAACTCCTCGTTCATCGTGACCGCGAGCACCGGGTAGGTCTTGTCGTCGCGGTAGCGGACGTTGAACCTCGGGTCGAACTCCTTGATCCAGTTGTATTCCAGCTGCAGCGCCTCGACCTCGGTGGCCACGACCGTCCACTCCACATGGGCCGCCGTGGTGACCATCTGGCGCGTGCGGGGGTGCAGGTTCGAGAGGTCCGCGAAGTAGGAGTTGAGGCGCTGCCTCAAGCTCTTGGCCTTGCCGACGTAGACCACGCGCCCATGCACGTCGGAGAAGCGGTACACCCCGGGTTCCTCCGGGATGGAACCGGGCGCGGGGCGGTACCGCGCGGGATCGTTCTGGGCGGGATCGGGCATCGCCACTGCAGCGTAGGACCGACCGCCGACAGCCGCCCCCGCAACCGGTCACCGCAGCCGGGCCGGGGCTGGTGTAAGCGGCGGGTCCGACCCCGATCCGTCAGGGATGTCGGTGTGGTCGGGCCGACGGTGCGAGCGCGATGCCAGGTGCGCCGATCGACACCGGCGCCGCCGTCGAGGGCGTCGCTCAGGACGACGAAGCGGGCCCGACCGGATGCTCCCCGTAGCGCCGAACGGCCTTGAGGACGTGCCGAACCTGCAGCCCCCGCAGCGGTGCGAGGGCGTAACCGGGGAGGCTCGCCAGCCAGGTGGCACTGCCGAGGCTCACGGCGTCGGCTCCGGCCCAGAAATATTCGCGGCAGTCGTCGACGGTCCGGATCCCGCCGGTGGCGATGATCGGCAGCGTCACGCCGGCCTCCCGCAGTTCCGACACCACGCGTAGTCCGATCGGCTTGATCGCCCGCCCGGAGAGCCCGCCGTACCGGTTGGCCAGCAACGGCGTCCCGGTGCGGGGATCCAGGCGCAGCGCCTTCACCGTGTTGATCGCCGTCAGAGCCGCCACGCCCGCCTTCGCCGCCTGCTCCGCATTGCGCAGGTAGTCGTGGTCGGGCGACAGCTTGAGGATCACCGGGTGGCTGCTGCGCGGCACAGCCTCGTCGAGCACGTCCTGCAGGATGGTCGTGAAGTCGAAGTTGACGTTGTGGCAGGAGACGTTGAACTCCACCGCCGCGATGTCGCCGGCCGGTACCGCGGCATTGACCCGGTCCACGAGCCGCACGAACTCCTCGGTGGAGAACCCGCCGAGGGAGATGATCACCCGCTGGTCCCGGGTGCGCGGGTAGTAGTCCCGCAGGTACGCGTCGATGCCGATGTTGCACCAGCCGAAGGCGTTGACCCAGCCGCCGTCGGTGCCACGCAGCACGGTGCCGTAGCGCTTCAGCAGGCCGGGGAGCTCGGGAAGGGACCAGTCCTCGCGGGTGGTGAAGTGGCCCTCGCGGGGCTCCACCGTGAGCGTGCGGGTGGTCACCGCGCCGAACTCGGCCAGCGGCACGAACAACGCCACCGGACTCATCCCGTAGAACCCCGAGTTGGACACGCCATACCCCAGCAGGCTCGACGATGTCACCAGCCTGTTGCGCAGCGTGATGTCGCCGAGGCGGACACCCTCGCCGTCGGTCCGGTTCCGACCTGCCTGATCACGGGCTCTCAGCACAGTGCCGATGTTACGTGCGATCGGTCGACGCCTGCCGGGCCGGCGTCAGCGAGCGCGGGCGGCCGCGTGCAGCGCCCGAACCGTCCGGATCCCGGCCACGGCACGGGCACCGTCGGCGGCCTGGATCGCCAGCACCGGGAGGTACTCGTCGTCGGCGAGGTCCAGCCGGGCCCAGGAGGCGCCGTCGGGGAACGCCACCCGCTGCACCTCGTCCCACGCCAGATGCCGGGTGCCCAGGACGTTGCGCACCTCGATGCCGCCGGCATCGGCCCGCACCCGCGGCCGCGCCAGCAGCAGCACCCCACCGGCGATGAACACGCCCATGAGCACCAGGGCCACCTGGTCGGCCAGCCGAAAGAAGACACCGGTCGGGCTGTTGCGCAGCACCAACGCGATCGTGACGAACAGCACCACGATCGCCACAGCACCGATCCACGCGGCGATCAGCACCTTGCGTGGCCGCAACACCACCACCGGCTCGGTCACGGCTGTGTTCGCAGCGAGCGCAGCGTCAGCGCCGTGTACAGGGCGGCGAGACACGACTCGGCACCCTTGTCCTCGGCGGCACCGGGGCTACCGTCCCGATCCACCGCCTGCTCCCGGCTGTCGCAGGTGAGCACCCCGTTGCCCACCGGGGTGCGCTCGTCGAGGGATACCCGGGTGAGGCCCGCCGTCACGGCGTCACAGACGTACTCGAAGTGCGGGGTCCCGCCGCGGATCACCACGCCGAGCGCCACGACCGCGTCGTGGGTGCGGGCGAGTTCCTGGCACACCACCGGCAGCTCGAGGGTGCCTGTCACCCGCACCACCGTGGGCTCGAGCACTCCGGCGTCGACGGCTGTGGCCAGTGCCCGGCCCAGCAGCATGTCCACGATCTCCCCGTGCCACGTCGATGCGACAACCGCCAGCCGCAGCCCCGACGCGTCGGGGACCTGCCCGTGGTCCGGACGTCCCTCGCCGCTCACCTCGCCACCGCCGACCCGGCCGGGCCCGTGGTCGGCACCGCCGGACCGGTGGGTGGAGTCACGAACCGGTTCCGTCGGCCACGGCCGGGCCCGCGCCGGCACCGAGATCGGGCAGGTCGTGCCCCATCCGGTCGCGCTTGGTCCGCAGGTAGCGCAGGTTCTCCGGGCCGGCACGCACCGGCAACGGCACCCGGCCGGTGATCGTCAGCCCGTAGCCTTCCAGTCCGGCGCGCTTGTCCGGGTTATTGGTGAGCAGGCGCATGGACCGGACCCCGAGATCAGCGAGGATCTGGGCTCCGATGCCGTAGTCGCGGGCGTCGGCGGGCAGGCCCAGCGCGAGGTTCGCATCCACCGTGTCCGCCCCGGCCTCCTGCAGCTGGTAGGCCTGCAGCTTGTGCAGCAGGCCGATGCCCCGGCCCTCGTGACCACGCATGTAGAGCACCACGCCGCGGCCCTCCTCGGCCACCTTGGCCAGCGCCGCGTCGAGCTGCGGGCCGCAGTCGCAGCGCAGCGAGCCCAGCACGTCACCGGTGAGGCACTCGGAGTGCACGCGCACCAGCACGTCCTCCCCGCTGCCCGCCGGGGTCGCAACGTCGCCCCGGACCATCGCGATGTGTTCCATGCCGTCGAGCAGCGAGTCGTAGCCGTAGGCGAGGAACTCGCCATGCGCCGTGGGTATGCGGGCCTGCGCCACGCGCACCACGTGCTTCTCGAACCGCCTGCGGTAGGCGATCAGGTTGGCGATCGTGATCAGCGTCAGGCCGTGGTCGTCGGCGAACACCTGCAACTCGTCGCGCCGGGCCATCTCGCCCTCGTCCTTCTGCGACACGATCTCGCAGAGGGCGCCCGCGGGTGCGAGACCGGCCAGCCGGGAGAGGTCCACCGCCGCTTCGGTGTGTCCGGGGCGGCGCAGCACCCCGCCCTCCCGGGCGCGCAGCGGCAGCACGTGGCCCGGGCGCACCAGATCACCCGGGCCCGCTGCCCGGTCCGCCAGCAGCCGGATGGTCTGC
>JBKJPD010000059.1:0-4201 GCA_046595345.1 Pseudonocardia sp. | reverse complement strand
ACAGCGGTTCGGAGCGGGTCGGGATCGACGATTCCGGCCGGAGAACGACCTGGTCAGCTGACCCGCATCGACGCGTCCAATGTGCCTTCCGCCTGGCGACGGTTGAGGACCGCCAGTCTCGTGAAGGTGTTGTCGAATGCGTCCTGGGTCAGCCCGCGCGCCCTGTACTGCGTCGCGAGCTGCGCCGCACCGTCCGGGATGCTCCAGGCCGCCTCGAAGTTCAGCTCCGTGCGGGCCCGGGAGAAGTCGACCCGGTAGGAGCGGGGGTCGGGACCTGCCTCACCGGTGATCTCCAGCTCGGCACCGGGCACGGCCTCGACCACCGCCTGCGCGATCTCGGCGACAGTGCGGTTGTTCTTCTCCGTACCCACGTTGAATGCCCGGGCACGGACGACGCCGGCGGGCGCGGCGAGACCCGCGACCACGGCCGCGGCGATGTCCTCGGCGTGGGCCAGCGGGCGCCACGGGGTGCCGTCGGACAGCACCGTGACCTTGCCGGTGAGGATCGCCCGGCCGACGAGGTTGTTGAGCACGATGTCGGCGCGCAGCCGCGGCGAGAAACCGAACGCGGTGGCGTTGCGCAGCGAGAACGGCACGAAGTCGGGGTCCGCCAGGTCGGCCAGGTCGGCCTCCACCCGCACCTTGGAGATCGCGTAGGGGGTGACGGGCTTGAGCGGGGCATCCTCGTCGACGAGATCGCCACCGGACTGCGCGCCGTACACCGAGCACGTCGAGGCGTACGCGAAGCGCTGCACGCCCGCTTCCTTGGCCAGCCGGGCGAGCCGGGTGGACGCGTGGTGGTTGATGTCGTAGGTGATCTCCGGCGCGAGCGAGCCCAGCGGGTCGTTGGACAGCGCCGCCATGTGCACGACCGCGTCGAAGCCTGTGAGCTGTTCGACGGTGACGTCGCGCAGGTCGGTGGTCAGGCCCGGGACGTCCGGGGTGTCGAGGGAACCGAGGATGCACTCGGCGAACAGCCCGCTGTCCAGCCCTGTCACCTCGTGTCCGGCCGCGGCCAGGATCGGGGCCATGACGGTGCCCAGGTAGCCCTGGTGGCCGGTCAGCAGAACGCGCACGAGGTGAATTCCCTTCGCAGTGGTGTGTCGTAGTGCTGTCGGCGGCGGCCGTCCGGCGGTTACCCCCTGGGGCAGGCCGGGTCGAGCCCGGACATCGGTGCGACCCCGAGCACCATCTTCGACACGTGGAACGCCTCGGCATAGCGGGCGTGGCACTGGACACCCCGGATGCGGGCGAGCCCGCTGAACGTCTCGGCGTCGAACCAGGTGCGGTCGCGCTGCGAGCCGTAGTGCTCGTGCAGCTTGGCGACCTTCTCCCGCAGAACAGGTTCGGCAAGCGGCAGGTACGCCGTGGGTTGGGCGAGGTCGCCCTCCCACTTGAGAATCTCGTAGCCCAGGATCAGGTGGTCCCGGAACACGGTGGGGACGAGCTTCGCGAGCGTGCGGTGGTCCTGGTGGGCGTCGTGCGAGGACGGCGCGAAGATCAGGTCCGGCTCACCGCCGCGCACGCGCAGATCCTCCAGCGCATGCTTGACCCGTTCCCAGCGGGTCGGCACCCGGCCATCGGGGAGGTCCAGTACGGCGATCTCCAGGCGCGCCCCAGGGCAGAACGCGGCCAGGGCGGCCCGCTCCTCCTCCTCACGCAGCGAGCCACCGCCGGTCAGGATCAACGCGGAGACCGCGACACCGGGATGCGACCGGCACAGTTCCAGAAGCGAACCACCGGCCCCGATGGCGATGTCGTCGCAGTGGGACCCGAGCAGCAGCATCCGGTCGAGGCGCTCGGGCAGCAGGCTCAACATCACGTCACCGAGCGTGGTGTGTGTCGTTCATGGCGGCGATGGCGGCCTGCAACGGGTCGCGGTCCCGGGTCCCGCCGGGCGAGATCTCCCACAACATCCACGGCCGCGTCCCGCCCTGGTACGCCGCCTCCAGCGCCGTGCGTTCCTTCACCGTGTCGGCCGGCTGCCAGAAACCTCGATGGCGGTACGCCATCATGCGGCCTTCCTTCGCCAGAACCGCGCATCCGTCCTCGATGAGGTCCCCGTTCTCCGGGATGTAGTCGAAGATCTCCGGACGCAACACGAAGTACCCGCCGTTCTCCCACAACGGCATCTGCTGCAACGTCGTGATCGACGAGATCGACCCGTCCGCATCCACGTCGACGCAGTGGAACGCCGACTGCGGCGGCACGGCCAGCAACGCCCCCACCTTGTCCGACGCCGCGAACCGCTCGATCATGTCGTTGAGCGGTAGATCGGTCAGCACGTCGGCGTAGTTGGCCAGGAACATGTCCTCGCCCGCCACCAGCGGCCGGACGCGCCGCAACCGCTCCCCGATCGGGGAATCCAGGCCTGTGTGCACGAACGTGATCGTCCAGTCCTGAATGTCGCTCCCGAGCAGTTCCACATCGCCGCCACGCAACACGAAGTCGTTGCTCGCGGTCTCTGAATAGTTCAGGAAGAAATCCTTGATGTGATGGGCCCCGTACCCCAGGCACAACACGAAGTCCTTGTGCCCGAAATGCGCGTAATAGCGCATCACATGCCAGATCAGCGGCCGCGGACCCACTGGATGCATCGGCTTCGGCAGATCCGACACACCGTCGCGCATCCGCATGCCATAGCCACCACAGAACAGGACGACCTTCACGACACCACCTCGAGAACCGGGATCGGGAAGACCAGTCGTCCGCCCCATTCGCGCACGTAGGAAAGCTGTTCGACCAGTTCGTCGCGCAGGTTCCACGGCAGGATCAGTACATACTCGGGCTTGTCCTGCGCGATGCGCTCGGGGTGCAGGACCGGGATCCGCGTACCGGGGCTGAACCGGCCGTGTTTGTAGGGGTTGCGGTCGACGGTGTACGCGAGCAGGTCGGGCCTGATGCCGCAGTAGTTCAGTAGCGTGTTGCCTTTACCGGGCGCCCCGTAGCCGACGACCTTCTTGCCCGCCCGGCGCGCCTCGATGAGGAACGACACCAGGTCGTCACGCACGCGGGAGACCGCCTCGGCGAACCCGTCGTGGCCCTCCGCGGTGTGCAGTCCTGCGGCCTCCTCGGCGGCCAGCACGTCGTGTACCCGCTGCGAGGGCTCACCGGCGAACTCCGAGGGCCGCGCCCACATCCGGATCGAGCCGCCGTGGGTGCTGAGAAGTTCGACGTCGACCAAGGTCAGACCGCCGGACGCAAGCGCACGCTGCCCGGTGAGAACCGTGTAGTACTGGAAGTGCTCGTGGTAGATCGTGTCGAACTGGGTGTGCTCGACCAGCGTCAGCAGATGCTGGATCTCGATCGACACCCAGCCGTCGTCGGCCACCAGCGCCCGCAGGCCCTGTGTGAACCCGATCACGTCGGGGATGTGGGCGTAGACGTTGTTGAGACACACCAGATCGGCGCCACCGTGCTCGGCCCGCACCGCGGCACCCGTATCCGGGGTGAGGAAGGCGGTGAGGGTCGGTACGCCCTTCTCCCGGGCGGCCTCGCCGATGTTCACCGAAGGCTCGACGCCCAGGCAGCGGATCCCGCGTTCCACGACATGCCGCAGCAGGTAGCCGTCGTTGCTCGCGATCTCGACGACGAACGACTCGGGCCCCAGGCCGAGCCGGTCCACCGCACGGTCGACGAACCTCTTCGCGTGCTCCACCCATGAGGTGGAGAACGAGGAGTAGTAGGCGTAGTCGGTGAACGTGTCCTCCGGCGTGATCAGCGGCGGAAGCTGTGCCAGCAGGCACTGCTCGCAGACCCGCACGTGGAGTGGGTAGGTCTGCTCCGGCGCCTGCGCCGCCTCGGGGGTGAGGAACAGCTCGCACGGTGGGGTCGCGCCGAGGTCGATGAAGCTCCGCAGAGCCGACGATCCGCAGAGCCGGCAGGTGATCGCCGGGACAACGTTCACACCACCGATCGTGTCAGCGGGTCCCATCGCATCCGCTTGCGGCACGCTGAAAAGTATCTCACGAACAGCGCCGCGATCCGTCCTGGGACCAGCACCTGACCACAGGCGACGACTGGCCTGTTCGAGCATGTAGGGCGGCGTCAGGTCAGGCGCGGGCCGTGATCCGCTCCAGTCGTCGAGCCGACGGCCACCGGACGTCGTACGCCCAACCGAACTTCTCAAAGATCCAGATGAGCCGCGCGGAGATGTCGATCTGCCCGCGGAGTACGCCGTGGCGGGCACACGTCGGGTCGG
>JBKJPD010000288.1:0-2740 GCA_046595345.1 Pseudonocardia sp. | reverse complement strand
GCACGCACCGTCGAACTCGCGGGCGGCGAGCTGCGCCTCGAACTGCCCGACGGCGGCGGCCTACAGGTGGTGGCGCGGCTGCCCCGGATCGTCGACGAGCCCACCGACGGCGGGCCCTAGCTAGGAGTCCTTCGCCTCCCGGTAGTAGCGCTCCGCGCCGGGGTGCAGTGGCACCGGCTGGGTGCCGATCGCCGCCCGCAGGTCGATCGTCAGCGCCGCCCTGGTCACGAGGGCGAGCTTCCCCTGGACCCGGAACAGGGTGTCGACCAGTGCGTAGGCCAGATCGTCGGCCATCTCCGCCCCGACCAGCAGGAAGTTGCGAACGAACAGCGTGCTGATCGGCTTCTCGATGGCGTAGCTCCCTGCGGGCACCGTGCCCGAGGCGTACTCGGGGTGGTCGGCACGGATCGTCCTGAGCACGTCGTCGAGATCCAGCAGCCGGATATCGAGTGTCGTAGCCAGGTCGGTGACCCCGGGCGAGGGCAGGGCTCCCGACCAGAAGAACGCGTCGATGCGCCCGTCCCGCAACGCTGCTGCCGACGCCCGTAGGCCGAGCCGCTCCGCGCGCACGTCCGCCTCCGGGGACAGCCCGGCCGCGGTCAGCAGGCGCCGGGCGATCACGGAGTACCCGGACCGGGGTTCGCCGATCGACACCCGGGCGCCCCGCAGGTCGCCGAGGGACTTGGCAGGGGACGACGCGGGAACCACGACGTGCACGACGTCGTCGTAGATCCGCGCCAGGGCCCGCAGTGCCCGGGGGTCGCCGGGGGCGGTGCGGTCGAACTGATCCACGGCTGTGTCCACCTGGCTGAAGGCCACGTCGGTCGTGTTCGCGGCGAGCCGTTGCAGGTTGTCCACCGAACCCGCCGTCGCCTGCACCCGCGCGTCGAGGCCGAGCTGATCCGTCCAGGCCGCCGCGAGTGCCGTGCCGAGGCTGATGTAGGAACCCCCCTGGACGCCGGTCGCCAGTGCCAGTGGCCGTCCGGCGAACGAGGCGGCGCACCCGGGTACCGCCGCCAGCAGCCCGAGCGCACCCAGCCCGCGCAGGACGGTGCGCCGGTCGAGTACCGCGCGTCCGTCCGTCATGCGGGCATCCTGCCGGTCTCGGCCGCCTCGGTCGGCCGGTCGCGCCGATCCATCGGGGGAGGCCTACCCTCGGTGACGTGGACCGCAGCTACACCATCCGCACCTACGGGTGCCAGATGAACGTGCACGACTCCGAACGAATGGCCGGGCTCATGGAGGCGGCGGGCTACGCCCGCTTCGAACCCGACGGCGGTCCCGGCACGGCCGACGTGATCGTTTTCAACACCTGCGCGGTCCGGGAGAATGCCGACAACCGGCTCTACGGCAACCTCGGTCACCTGCGCCCGATCAAGGATGCGCACCCCGGAATGCAGATCGCCGTCGGTGGATGTCTGGCGCAGAAGGACCGCGCCGAGATCGTCCGCCGCGCCCCATGGGTGGATGTCGTGTTCGGCACCCACAACGTGCATGCACTGCCCGTCCTTCTGGAGAGGGCGCGGCACAACGAGGTCGCCCAGGTGGAGATCGCCGAGTCGCTCGAGGTGTTCCCCTCGACGCTGCCCGCGCGCCGCGAGTCGGCCTACGCCGGCTGGGTGTCGATCTCCGTGGGCTGCAACAACACCTGCACGTTCTGCATCGTCCCCTCGCTGCGCGGCACGGAGAAGGACCGCCCTCCCGGCGACGTCCTCGCCGAGGTCCAGGCACTGGCTGCCGACGGGGTGCTCGAGGTGACGCTGCTCGGCCAGAACGTCAACTCCTACGGCGTGGAGTTCGGCGACCGCGGCGCGTTCGCCAAGCTGCTGCGCGCGTGTGGCTCCGTGCAGGGCCTCGAACGCGTCCGTTTCACCTCGCCGCACCCGCGCGACTTCACCTCCGACGTGATCGCCGCGATGGCCGAGACGCCGAACGTGTGCCCGCAGCTGCACATGCCGATGCAGTCCGGCTCCGACGACGTCCTGCGCCGGATGCGGCGCTCGTACCGGTCCTCGCGCTACCTCTCGATCATCGACGAGGTGCGCGCGTCGCTGCCTGACGCCGCGATCACCACCGACATCATCGTCGGGTTCCCCGGCGAGACCGAGGCCGACTTCCAGGCCACTCTCGACGTCGTCGCGGCTGCGCGGTTCGCCAGCGCATTCACGTTCCAGTACTCGCCGCGGCCCGGCACGCCCGCCGCCACCCTCCCCGGCCAGCTGCCGAAGGAAGTGGTCCAGGAGCGGTATATGCGCCTCGTGACGCTGCAGGAGGAGATCTCCTGGGAGGTCAATCGCGCGCTGGAGGGCCGGGTCGTCGAGGTGCTGGTGTCTGCGGGGGAAGGGCGCAAGGACGGCGCCACCCACCGGATGAGTGGCCGCGCGCGCGACGGCAGGCTGGTCCATTTCGCACCGGGCGACCGGCCGATCCGGCCGGGGGACGTGGTGCAGGTGACGGTCGGCTACGGCGCACCCCACCACCTCGTCTCCGACGGCCCGGTGCTCGCCCACCGGCGCACCCGCGCGGGAGACGTCCACGAGTCCGGGGCCCGTCCGGGCGGCGCCCCCACCGGTCTGGGCCTGCCGGTCTTCGGCGCGCCGAAGCCGCTGGCCGTGTTGTCCGGTTGCGCCGTCGAGGGAGAGCGATGATGAAGGATCGGAAGGCCACCCACGACCTGGCCCCGTTCGACGCGGAGCTGGCCGATGTGGCACGCCGCATGGAGTGGCGGATCGATCCGGGC
>JBKJPD010000622.1:0-2976 GCA_046595345.1 Pseudonocardia sp. | reverse complement strand
GGCGGTAGGCCGTCGAGCCGTCGATCTGGTTGTCGCACGCGAGCGGGGCGATCCGTGTGGCGTCGAGGAACCAGCGCAAGCACCACCACCCGGTGCCGCCACGACCCCAGTGCCCGTCGACCGCACACACCCCGACGAGCCCCGCGCGCTGATCGCCGGGCAGGCAGGCGAGATCGACGCGAAGGACGCGCGCAGCGGCGGGTCCGGCGACGCCGCCGTTCGGCATTGAGCAGACCGGACAGGAACGCAATGGTGTCTCGCCGATCGGGAGCACGACGGTATGGCTCAGGATCAGGAACATGGACCTCGGGCAGGGTCGACCTTGAGGCGGACCGCCTCTTCCGCCGAGGTCTCGCACCCGACCTGATCTTCTCCGCCTCGTCGGCGTGTCACCATCAGGCACCCGGCCCGCTCATCAGGAAAGCCTCAGTGGACCGAGCCCGGCGGGGGATGTTTCACGTGAAACATCCACTCTCTCAGCTCTGGACCTGCTGGCTCATCATCTCGGCGATGCGCTCCAGGTCCTCGACGGAGCCGAACTCCACGACGATCCGGCCCTTGCGCTGTCCGAGCTCCACCTTCACGCGGGTGTCGAACCGGTTGGACAGCCGCTCCGCCAGATCCTGCAGACCCGGGGCATGCATCGGGCGGCGGCGAGCCTGCTTGCCCGGCGTCGGGATCGCGTCCCGGCGGAGCAGCATCACCGCCTCCTCCGTCGCACGGACCGACATTCCCTCAGCGACGATGCGGGTGGCGAGATCCTCCTGCTGGCCCGCGTCCTCAAGCCCGAGCAGGGCCCGAGCATGGCCGGCGGACAGCACGCCGGCAGCCACCCGCCGCTGCACCGGAACCGGCAGTTTCAACAGCCGGATCGTGTTCGTGACGACAGGCCGGCTACGCCCGAGCTTGTCGGCAAGCTCCGTATGCGTGACACCGAACTCGACCAGCAACTGCTCGTAGGCCGCCGCCTCGTCGAGCGGATTGAGTTGGACGCGATGGATGTTCTCCAGCAACGCGTCACGCAACATCGCGTCGTCATCGGTGTCCCGCACGATCGCTGGGAGCCGATGTAGTCCGGCGCGCTGCGCGGCACGTAGCCGCCGTTCGCCCATCACGAGCTGATAGGAACCGGGGGAGACCTCACGTACGACGATCGGCTGCAGCAGTCCGAACTCACGGATCGAGTGCTCGAGTTCGACCAGCCCGTCCTCGTCGAACGTGGTGCGGGGCTGTTGCGGGTTCGGCCGCACCGACGACAGCTCGATTTCCCGATACACCGCTCCGGCAACAGGAGTGAGCGATCCGGGATCCACCTCCGGCGACAGGACGGGCCGCCACACCGCCCCGCTCGACACCGACGATGCCACCGGGCGACGCGACAGGTCGACCGCGGCCGGCCCGGTCGGGATCAGGGCGGCGAGTCCACGTCCGAGACCACCCTTGCGCTCGGCCACCGGTACTACCGCCCGCCCCGGTCGGCGGGCACGAGCATCCTCGAGCCGTGCTCGGCGATCTCGCGAGCGGCGTCGATGTAGCTCATCGCACCACGCGAACCGGGGTCGTAGGCGAGCACGGTCTGGCTGTATCCGGGCGCCTCCGACACCTTGACGCTGCGCGGGATCACGGTGCGTAGCACGGTCGGGCCGAAGTGCTTTCGCACCTCGTTGGAGACCTGGTCGGCGAGCTTGGTGCGGCCGTCGTACATGGTCAGCAGGATCGTCGAGACGTGCAGCGCGGTGTTGAGATGCGAGCGCACGAGGTCGATGCTGCTGAGCAGCTGACCGAGCCCCTCCAGCGCGTAGTACTCGCACTGGATGGGAATGAGCACCTCGGCCGCCGCCACGAGGGCGTTGACGGTGAGCAGGCCGAGTGAAGGCGGGCAGTCGACGAAGACGTAGTCCACGCCCAACTCGTCGAGCGCCTCGGGTGACAGCGCCTGCTGGAGCCGGTGCTCACGGGCGACCATGCTGACGAGCTCGATCTCGGCGCCGGCCAGGTCGATCGTGGCGGGCACGCACAGCAGGTTGGGAGAAGCGGTGCTCGGGACCGCGGCGTCGGCGAGCCCGATCTCGCCGAGTAGCGCCTCATAAACCGAGGGGGTGCCCACGCGGTGGTCGACACCGAGTGCGGTGCTCGTATTGCCCTGTGGGTCGAGATCGATCACCAGTACGCGGACGCCGTGCATCGCCAGTGCCGCGGCGATGTTGACCGTGCTCGTGGTCTTGCCGACGCCGCCCTTCTGATTGGCGACGGTGAGGACCCGACGATGTGTTGGTCGTGGCATCCCATGCCGGTCCGGGTGCAGCACCCGGGCCGCCCGCTCCGCCTCTTCGGCGATGGGCGTCCAGCCGGGCTGTGATGTTTCACGTGAAACATCGCGTTCGGACAGGTTGAATGACACGCTCACCCTCTCTTTCGCCGCACCCGGACGGGGCTGAGCCCACGAACCCGTTCGACGACGACGACAGTGCTCGGGGGATCGACGATCCCGGCACCACACATTTCGATCCTGGGCGTTCCGCCCCCCAGCTTGCGGACCGCAGCCGCGTCACGCTCGATCTCCTGAGCCGCCGACACACCCTTCACCGCAAGCATCAGACCACGCGGGCGCAACAGCGGGATGCACCAACCGGCCAGTCGGGCCAGTGGAGCGACGGCGCGAGCGGTTACCACGTCGGCACCCTCCCATCGTCGCCGGACAGCGGCCTCTTCGGCCCGCCCCCGCTCCACCTCGATGGCCAGGCCGAGATCGGCGATGACCTCCTGGAGCCACTCGGCCCGACGGGCGAGCGGCTCGACGAGGACTATGCCGAGATCCGGCCGGGCCAGCGCCAACGGTATCCCGGGCAGGCCCGCGCCCGAGCCCACGTCCACCAGACGGGCGCCCTCCGGTATGAGTTGCGCGACGACGGCACAGTTGAGGACGTGCCGCTCCCAGATCCGCGGCGCCTCCCGGGGTCCGATCAGGCCACGCTC
>JBKJPD010000455.1:0-6401 GCA_046595345.1 Pseudonocardia sp. | reverse complement strand
GACGAGCAGTGCGGAGAATTCGTCGCGCGACAGCGCCAGCGCGTCGGGTCCGAGCCGGGCGATTCCGGGGACCTCCTGCGGGTTCCGCACCAGGTACACCGCGAGCCGCTTCTGGGTGCCCGCCTCGGTGAGGTCGAACCCCGGGCCGCCGACATGGTCCAGGTGCACCCGAAGCTCCAGCGGCCCCCGACCAGGTTTGGGCGGGGTGGTCGCTGCGGTGTCGTGCCAGCGCAACCAGCCGGCGCGGGACAGGTGGGTGATCAGGTGAAGGCCGTCGTCAGGCCGGTCGAGGAACTCGACGGCCAGGAACTTGCCGTACCGCACCGCACCGGTGACCACCCGGCCCATGAGCGCGACCATCGGTGGGTCGACGGTCTTGATGCCACTCATCGTGGCGACGTCGACGCGCGCGACCGGACGGTAGATCGCGTGCTCGCGCAGGTGGTGGGCCAGCGCCTCGACCTCGGGCAGCTCGGGCACGGGCGCCGCTAGTTCACCGGCTGCAGCGGGCTGTCGCCATGCCCGGGCGTGCCCTGCGTGCGGAGCCTGCGCACGACGATGCGCAGCTCCTCTTTCGCCCTGCTCCCGCCGCGGACGAGCCCTGCCCAGCGTTCGGGTGGCAGGTCCTTCGCGTAGCTCCCGGCGGTCTCCGCGACGATCGTCCACGGCCTGTGCAGCCACCAGCGGAACGGGAAGAACAGCACGACGGCGATGCCGATGAGCCAGAGCCACAACGGGATGTGCACCTTGGCGGGTGCCCAGACGATGACGATCACCCAGAACACGAACAGCGCCGAGAGGACGAGCACCGCGGCACCGCGCCCACCGTCGACGTCATGCTCGAAATCGTCGCCGGTGGCGGGCATCGACCACTCGATGTTCCGGCGCACCGACCACTCACGCGAGTCGTTGCCGATGACCGTCTTCGTCCCCATCGTCCCTGCCGTCGTGAGTCGGGTCGTTCCGACATCCACCATCCCACAACTCAGCCCCACAATTGCGCCCCGAACAGCCGCGGCATCAGCAGGGATCCGGAACGACCTCGCGGTCCTCGGCACCCGGCGCCAACAGGTAGGTGACGATCAGCTCGGCCGACACGGTGCCGTCGTTGCGAGCGAGATGGGACTGCGAGTCGGGGATGAACACCGCGTCGCCCGCCGGATGGCGGGCACCCTCGCAGTCGTTCTCGCGCAGCAGGGTGATGCTGCCGGAGGACACGACGGACATCTCGGTGCCGGAGTGGCGGTGCCAGCCGGTGGTGGCGCCGGGTGCCAGGATCACCCTGCTCACGAAGAACTCGGTGGGCCCGGGCGTGCGAATGGACACCCTGTCCTTGATCAGCCCGCTGCCGAGCAGGACCGGACCGCTCGGGGGCGCGGTGGTCGGGGGCGCCGTCGTAGGGGGCGCCGTCGTGGGCTGCGCGGCCACGACAGGGGCGGGGGCGGGTGAACCCAGCTGCCCCGGCTCTGCACACCCGGCCAGCAGGGCCCCGGTCAACCCGAGCAGTGCGATGGTGCGGGCCGTCCTGGTCACTGAGGGTCCTCCCGGTTCGCGTGGGGTCCGCAACCGTAGCGGCGCCGATCACCGCGGCGGACGCTGGGCCTGCACCCTCCGTGGTCCACGGGTCACGGCGCGGTCGACCTGGTGGCGCCGGTCGACGGGGCGTTCGCGATGCTCAGGGCGGCAACGCGCTGATCGGGTACCGATCAGGCCGGGAACAGGTCGGCCACCGCGTGCCGGTACGCCCAGTCGGCCCAGTCCGTCGCCGGCCATCCGTATCCGGCCACGAGCAATCCGCAGTTCTCCGGAGACAGCAGCGTCGCGACGATCTCGGTGGCGCGCTGCACCGAGATCAGGTGGGTGAAGCCCGACTTCTCGGCCAACTCGTCGACGGCGCGGGCGTGGCCGGCGAGCGCCGAGCGGCGGGAGCGGGTGAGCAGTTCCGCGGGCTCGGGATCGGCGGCCGCGGCCCGGAGCACGGCTGCGAGCGGGTACCGCCGCGCAACCGCCGCGGCCGTCACCGCCACGTGCCCCGCGAGCGCCGCTGGACCGTCCGACTCGGCGCGCAGCCGGTCCAGCCACCCGTCCGGATGATCCTCGCCCCCGCCGACCAACGCGGCTTCCAGCACCGCGGCCTTGCTACCGAAGGACAGGTAGAGCGTCTGGACCGCCACACCGGCGGCCTTGGCGATCGCCGACATCGTCGTGTCGAGGTATCCGTGGTCCACGAACAACGGGACTGCCGCCTCGACGACGCGCTGCCGGGTGGCCTGCACACGGGCGGCGCGGACCAGGTGTCGGTTCTGCGAAGCGATGACCACGGTGCTCCTCGTTATGGAACGCAATAATGGAACGGCGTTCCATAATATTACTCCAGCATGGCAGCGAGCCGTGACGGTCAAGACCGCACGTTCCCGGCCTGCCGCCGTCTCGCGGCGTTCAGGACCCCGCAGACGACGGCTCGACACCG
Organism: Pseudonocardia sp.; assembly: GCA_046595345.1. Classification (GTDB taxonomy): domain Bacteria; phylum Actinomycetota; class Actinomycetes; order Mycobacteriales; family Pseudonocardiaceae; genus Pseudonocardia. Next base: position 3,931 of record JBKJPD010000455.1, on the reverse strand, counting down.
GTTCCGACCGGACAACTGACCCCGGTACCGCCGATGCCGCAGTAGCCGTTCGGCACCTTGGCGAGGTACTGCTGGTGGTAGTCCTCCGCATAGAAGAACGCGGCGAGCGGGGCGATCTCGGTGGTGACCTCGCCATAGCGCGAGGACTTCAGCGCGTTCCCGTAGACCTTCGCGGTGGCCTCGGCGAGCTCCCGCTGCGTGTCGTCGGTCCAATAGATCGCCGAACGGTACTGCGAGCCGCGGTCATTGCCCTGCCCCATACCCTGCGTTGGATCGTGTCCCTCCCAGAAGACCTTCAGCAGCGTCTCGTAGCTCACCTGCACCGGGTCGAACACGACGAGAACGGCCTCGGTGTGCCCGGTGAGCCCGGAGCAGGTCTCTTCGTATGTGGGGTTCTCGGTGAACCCGCCCGCATACCCGACGGCCGTGGAGTACACCCCCGGCGTCTTCCAGAAGATGCGCTCAGCCCCCCAGAAGCAGCCCATCCCCAACACCGCGGTCTGCAGACCCTCGGGGAAGGGCGGCTTGAGGCGGTGGCCGTTGACGAAGTGCTCGGTCGGCGTTGCAACCGGCGTCGGCCTGCCGGGCAGCGCCCGGTCGGCGGTGATCATCTGCGACTTGTCACGTCCGAACAAACCCATGTAGTCAGATTACGCCGCGGCACGGCCCACGGCCCGGACACCGATGACGGTGGCCGTGCGCGCTCACATCGCGGCGGCCGCACCGACCCCGCTGCGGTGGTCGGACGCGGCGCGCAACAGCTCGCCCTCACCGCGGCCGACCGCGCACATCCGCCCCAGCGCCCACTCCCCCGCATCGACCACCGCGTGGCCACGGCGGCGCAGCTCGTCCAGCGTCGCGGCGCCCAGCCGCGACTCCGCGACCAGCCCACCGGGCTCCCAGCCACGCGGCGCGAACGACGACGGGAATGCGGTGGAGTGCCAGGTGGGTGCGTCGATCGCGGCCTGCAGGTCCAGTCCGCCGACGGTGTGCGCGAGCCAGAAACACAGCTGCCACTGGTCCTGCTGATCCCCACCGGGCGTGCCGAACGCGATCCGCGGCTCGCCGCCGCGCAGTCCCAGCGACGGGCTCAACGTCGTCCGCGGACGACGTCCGGGCACGAGCGAGGACGCCAGCCCCTCCTCCAGCCAGAACATCTGCGCGCGGGTACCGAGGCAGAAACCCAGCGCCGGGATCGTCGGCGAGGACTGCAACCAGCCACCCGACGGCGTCGCGGAGATCATGTTCCCCGCAGCGTCCACGACGTCGACGTGCACGGTGTCCCCGCGGACGGCGCCGGTACGGCTGACCGTCGGCTCACCGAGACCCGAAGCGCCCACCCCGTCGCCGCGCCGCATCCCGGGCTGCCCGGCGTACCGGCCGATCCGGGGCTCGCGGCCCTCGGGTGATCCTGGTCGCAGCTCGAACGAGGCCGTCTCGCCGATGAGAACCCGGCGGGCGTCGGCGTAGGCGGACGAAACGAGCGCCGCCAGCGGGACGGGCGCACTGTCGCCGTACCAGGCCTCGCGGTCGGCAAAGGCGAGTTTCGCGGCCTCGGCGGCGCGGTGCACGGTCGACATGGTGGCGACGCCGGCCTCGTAGCGGGCATCCGGAAGCAGTTGCAGCATCTGCGCGAGTACCGGCCCCTGCGACCAGCCGCCAGGTTTGGCCACCGCCCAACCACCCCCGACGTCGACGGTCAGCGCGTCCTCGTAGGAGGCCGACCAGCCCGCCAGGTCGTGGCCGGTGAGCAGCCCGGCGTGGTTGCGGCCGCTCTCGTCGCGGGCCGGGATCCGGCAGAACGCGTCGATCTCCGCGGCGACGAAGCCGCGGTACCAGGCATCGCGGGCGGCGTCGATCTGCGCGAAGCGGTCGCCGCCGGCCGCCGCCGCGGCGTCGAGGAGACGCTGCCAGGTCGCCGCGAGTACAGGTAGCCGGTGGGTGGCGGCCGGCACTCGGCCGCCGGGCAGCCAGGTGCCGGCGGAGCTCGGCCAGTGGGCCCGGAAGTGGTCGGCCACCGTGGCGATGGTGGGCGCGAGCCGCGGTACCAGCGGGAACCCGCCCGCCGCGTATCCGAGCGCGGGCCCGAGTGCTTCGGCGAGGGTGAGCGTGCCGTGGTCGCGCAGGAGCATGAGCCAGCCGTCCCATGCACCGGGAACCGTGGCGGCGAGCAGGCCGGTGCCGGGCACGATCGGCAGGCCGAGCTCATCACGGATCATGCTGATCGTCGCGGCGGCGGGCGCCACCCCCTGCCCGCACAACACCCGTGGGACCGTGTCGCCCGCCGTCACGAACACCGCGGGCACCTCACCCCCGGGGCCGCACAGGTGCGGCTCGACCACCTGCAGCACGAACCCGGCCGCCACCGCCGCGTCGAACGCGTTGCCCCCGCGGGCGAGCACCGCCATCGCCGTGGACGTCCCCAGATAGTGCGTGCTGGACGCGGCGCCGCGCGGGCCCCGCAGCTCGTGCCGCCTCAGCGCCATGGGCCCGATCATGTCCGTGAACCCCTCCGATTCGCTACGAGATGGCGGTCCGATCAGAGCTCGCCGGCCAGCGGCACCTCCTCGATCGCGGCCGAGCTCATCCACTCCCGCAGTGCATGCGTGGCCGCGACGTCGTCGGCGTTGTACTCCAGCAACCGGTGACGCTGGGCGGAGTCCGGTGCCCCACCGTCCATGCCGACGGCGTCGCGGTACCAGCGCATGGAGTTCTCCCCACCCGCCTCGGGATCACGCCACGCGAAGCCGGCCGCCGGGGCGATGCGTTTGAGCCCCTTACCCTGTGCGCAGAGGAACCATTCGCTCACGACGGCGAACAGGTCGACCCAGCACGGGTCCGCGATGAACGCCTCGACCTCCGCGAGGGGCGGGATGCCGGGCATACCGGCGAAGCGCCGCGCGGATCCCAACAGCCAGCGGTTCTCGGCCTGCTCGTTGTAGCAGTAGGCGGCGAACGTGCGGCCGCTCGCGGCCGCGGCGGCCCGGACGCCGGAAAACCAGGTCCAGAACTCCGCGAAGGAGCGCGCCTCGTCGACCGTGGGCACCGGCTCCCAGGTGGCGAACGCGCGGTAGCCCGCGGGCTCGTCGCCGGGCCGGGCGCCGCCGGGGTGGCGCAGCAGCGCACCCCACAGATAGGCGCCGGATTCCCCGAAGCTCTCCATGTCGACGTCCACCTCGACGTCGGCGCGGCGAACCGGCACGTGCGGCACCCGCCGGACCACCGCCAGACCGCGCTGCCACGCCCTGGCGAGGGCGACCATGTCGGCGAACGGCAGGCCCGGCACCGCGACGAGCGGCTCGACCGACGGGTCGAGCGCGGCGAGCGCCCCGACCGTGCCGATCCCGGCCTCCCGCAGTGCGACGGCCGTCTCACCGCGGACGACGAGGCTCACGTCCTCGGCGCGGACGAGGTCGGCCTCGCAGGTGGGCCACCACGGGCAGCGTTTGCACTCGGTGATGCGCGAGGGCTGTGCCAGCGCGGCGGCTCCGGTGACGGCGGCCACCGCGACGGCCGCGCGGTCGGCGAACCGGGCGTCGTACTCGGCGAGGGTGGAACGCCCGCCCGGCCAGTGGCCCGCCCGCAGGTCGAACCAGACGACGGCGTCGGCGTCCATCCCGATGACGCCACCGTGGTCGGTGTGCGGACCGCCGCGGTCCGGCGCCCACCCGGCGGCGCGCAACATGCGGTGCAGGTGGGCCAGGCGCAGCAGGTCCCGCGGCTGGGAACGGACCCTGCGGGTGGCATCGCGCTGCGCCCGGCCCGGCCACGGCTCGAGCAACGGGGAGGTGAGGGCGCCCTCGCCGGGATCGGTGACGCGGTGCCGGACGGCGATCACCGGCAGGTAGCCGCCCGCCGGCAGCCGGACCAGCAGCTCCACCCCACCCCGCCGACCGATGCCCCGGTCGGTGGCGGCGATGGGCAGCACCGC
>JBKJPD010000386.1:0-4346 GCA_046595345.1 Pseudonocardia sp. | reverse complement strand
CAGCATGTCGTACTCGCCGACCTGGGCTACGAAGGAGCAGACCCGTTGCTGGGCGGGCCGGCATGGCCGGTCCGCGCGCCGCCGGAGGCGGCGCCTTGATCCTCTAGTGCGCTGATCAGATACTTCACCGGGTTGGCGACACGCCGGGCGGCGTCCCCATGTGAGCGTTGTCTGCTCCCAGTCTTGATCTCCACATCGGACGAGATCACGGGACGTGGCGCGGATGGCAGACCCAGTCAGAGCACGCCGATTAACCGATCACGAGGGTCAGCGGTCGACCCAGATCGTGCGCCGCGGACGCGGAAACCCGATCCGGGTCCGCCGCGCGACCATGATCATGGCCTCGGCGTCGGGCACCCCGGTGGCCGCGATCGTCCGCCTGGTCGCCGCCGACGAGGACACCCGTCCGCGACGTCATCCACGCCTTCAACGAACGGGGGCTGGCCGCGCTGGTCCCTCCGTGGGCGGGAGGCCGTCCCCGCCTGATCACCGACGACGACATCACCTTCGTCGTCGCGACGGCCAAAGCTCGCCCTTGAGCTGTAGGCGCGCCGTTCACGCACTGGAGCCTGCGTGAACTCGTCGCCCACCTCGATCTGGCAGGTCAGCGAGGGGCCGACGGACGGCAAGTGAGACTAGAACTGAGACTGAAAGCAGAAACGCCGGTCGGGCCCGGGTGGACCCTTCCGGCGTTTCGGCTGGTGAGGCTGGCGGTAGCGGTGGGATTTGAACCCACGGAGGCTTGCACCTCACACGCTTTCGAGGCGTGCTCCTTCGGCCGCTCGGACACGCTACCGCTGGCCAGCTTACAAGGGCGTGCCGGAGCGGAGAGATCCGGGAGAGCCATCGATGATCGACGCACCAGACACGGCACCGGGGTCCGCACACATGTTGCGCCGAGTGTGGCGGCCACCCATGGTGTGCGGTCAGCCGAGGCCGGCGGCCGACAGGCCCGCGGCCACCATGCGGGAGTTCGCCCGGCCGCCCACCTCGGCGAGCGGAACCCACTCTGCGCGGTCCGTGGTCCCGCCGATCTCATGGCGCAGCTCACCGCCGATGATCGTGCCGGTATAGAGGATCCGCAGGTGGTGCAGGTCGACGGGGCTGCCGTTGCGGGTCTGCTCCCAGCGGGCCGAGTCGACCCCGATCAGCGGGCCCAGGGAGATCTGGTAACCGGTCTCCTCGTCGAACTCGCGGACGGCGGCGTCGCGGGGGTCCTCACCGTGGTCGATACCCCCGCCTGGCAGGGTCCAGCGGTCGACGCCGACGAAGCGGACCAGCAGCATCGCCCCGCCCAGGACGCATACGACGTAGGCACCGACGCGGGTCTGCTGCAGGATCTGCTCCACCGCCGCAGGTTATCGGTGGCGTGCGAAGAACGACTCCAGCAGCGCCGCGCAATCGTGGGCGAGCACCCCCGACACGACCTCGGGGCGGTGGTTGAGCCGCCGGTCCCGCAGGACGTCCCACAGCGAGCCCGCCGCACCCGACTTGGGCTCCCACGCCCCGAACACGACGCGGGCGATGCGGGCGAGCCCGATCGCACCGGCGCACATCGTGCACGGCTCGATCGTCACCGCCAGCGTGCAGCCCTCCAGCCGCCACTCTCCCCGCACCGCGGCGGCTGCCCGCAACGCGAGGATCTCGGCGTGGGCCGTGGGATCGCCGGTGGCCTCGCGTCCGTTGCAGGCCACGGCGAGCTCGCGGCCCGAGGCGTCGACGACGACCGCCCCGATCGGGACGTCACCGGTACGCGGTGCGGTACCGGCGATGTCGAGCGCACGCCGGATGAGGGCCTCATCCGCAGCGCTGCGGACGGCTCCGCTGCGCGCCGCGGTCACCGGTTGTCGACGACCTCGGCCAGCGCGTCGGCGAACCCGCAGCGGCGGGCGATCGCGGCCAGCTGCTCATCGGGATAGAGATCGAACTCAGCGGCGAGGACCTCGAGCTCATCGGCCGGAAGGCCCAGGTCTGCGACGATCGCGAGATCGCCCTCCGGCCAGGAGTCGTCGAGCGCGTCGTCGTCGGGGGGAAGCTCGATGCGCAGTAGTTCGAGCACGTCGGCGGCGACGTCGTAGTCCAGCGCCGCAACGGCGTCGGACACCATCAGCGACACCCCGCCGGGCGTCGGACGGACCAGGACGAAGAACTCGTCGTCGACGTCGAGCAGGCCGAGTACGGCGCCAGTGGAACGGAGCTCGCGCAGCTCGGTGATGGCGGCGTCGAGATCGACGAGGGCGTCCGGCCCCATCCGGGTGCACCGCCACCGCCCGTCCTCTCGGATCGCCGCGACGGCGTACCCGGGAAGAGACTGACCCCGCACGTCCGCGGGCGATTTGACGCTCTGCACCGCCATGACACTACGGTAGGCCTCTGAACCACTGTGGTCCAAGCCACATCCGGAAGTTGACCCGCACGACACGTTCCGGAGATGCCAGGATCGCCCGTATGCCCCCCGAAGTGCGCCGAGCCGACGCCCGCATGGACGGTCTCCGTGCACAGGCCTACGCCCTCCAGGCGCGAACGGTGGCGCTGCGCCGTGCGCTGCACCGCCGTCCCGAACTCGGCCTCGATCTTCCGCACACCCGCGACGCCGTGGTGAGCGCCCTCGCCGACCTCCCGCTCCAGGTCCACCTCGGCCACTCGGTCAGCTCCGTCGTCGCGGTGCTGGAGGGCACGCGACCCGGGCCGACGGTGCTGCTGCGTGGCGACATGGACGCGTTGCCGATGCCCGAGGACACCGGCCTGCCCTTCGCGTCGGAGATCGAGGGCGTGATGCACGCCTGCGGCCACGACACACATGTCGCGATGCTCGCCTCGGCCGCGCGGGTACTGGCCGGGCACCGGGACGTGCTGGCCGGGCGGGTGATGTTCATGTTCCAGCCGGGCGAGGAGGGGTTCCACGGCGCCCGCCACATGATCAACGAAGGCCTTCTCGACCCCACCGGGCCCGCCGGGCGACCCGAGGCGGCCTACGCGCTGCACGTCAGCGCCACCGTGCCGTCCGGTGACGTACACACCCGACCGGGCCCGCTGATGGCCGCGGCCGACACGCTCCGGGTGACGGTCCGCGGCCGCGGCGGGCACGCCTCCGCGCCGCACGACGCGCTCGACCCCGTACCCGCGGCGGCGGCGATGGTCGGGGCGCTGCAGATGGCCCTGACCCGCCGGGTGGACGCCCACCAGCCCGTCGTCCTCACGATCGCGCACATCTCCGCAGGCACCACGAACAACGTCATCCCGGAGACGGCGTTCATGGAGGGCACGCTGCGCACCCTGTCGGAGGACACCCGGTTACGCGTGCGCGAGGAGATCCGCCGCGTCTGCCGATACACCGCACTCGCCCACGGCTGCACCGCCGAGGTGGAGATCTCGCCGGGCTATCCGGTCACCGTCAACGACGCCGACGCGGCCGCCCGGGTCGGGACGATCACCGGCCGGGTCCTCGGGCGCGAACGGGCCCTCACGATGCCGACGCCGATCATGGGCGCCGAGGACTTCTCCTACGTGCTGGCCGAGGTGCCGGGTGCGCTGGCGTTCCTCGGGGCCTGCCCGCCAGGGGTCGACCCCCGCTGTGGACCGGCCAACCACTCCAACCGCGTCGTGTTCGACGAGGCCGCGATGGCGGCCGGGGTCGCCCTCTACGCCGGGCTGGCGCTCGACGCGCTGCGCTGACGCGCACGAGGGTCGGCTGCGCACGGGGCAGGATGGGCTCGTGATCTCCTCCCTGCTCGAGCTCGGCATGGCGATGCGCTCCCGCGAGCTCTCCCCCACCGAGCACGTGGCCGACGTGCTCGACCGGCTCGCCAACGACACCCACAACGCTGTGATCACCCTCGACGCCGAGCGCGCCCTCCTCAGGGCCGCGGCGCTGACCGAGGAACTGGCCCGTGGCGAGTGGCGCGGGCCGCTGCACGGTGTCGCCGTCGGGGTGAAGGACCTCATCGACGTCGCGGGTCTGCCCACCCGGGCAGGCTCGAACGTGCTGGCCGGCGCCGCGGCCGCCGGGGCCGACGCGCCGGTGGTGGCCCGGCTGCTGGAGGCGGGCGCGGTCATCGTCGCGAAGCTGCACACGCAGGAGTTCGCCTACGGCCCCACCGGCGACGTCGCGGCCACCGGCCCGGCCCGCAACCCGCACGATCCGTCCCGCATCACCGGCGGCTCGTCGTCGGGATCGGCCGCCGCCGTCGCGGCCGGGCATCTCGCGCTCGCGCTGGGCACCGACACCGGGGCCAGCGTGCGGACGCCCGCGGCGCTGTGCGGGATCGTCGGGCTCAAGCCGACCTACGGGCGACTTCCCAGCGGTGGGGTGTTCCCGCTGTCGGAGAGCTGCGACCACGTCGGGC
>JBKJPD010000258.1:0-7400 GCA_046595345.1 Pseudonocardia sp. | reverse complement strand
GGTGGCTGCAGGTTCGGTTGCGCCTCCGCCCATGCCTGCAACACCGAGCGCATCGCCGGGTGGCTCACTCCGGCCACCGACCGGATCGGGGACCAGCCGGCGATGCGCTCGGTGTTGCAGGCATGGGCGGAGGCGCAACCGAACCTGCAGCCACCGCGTGGCCGCTGGGCGATCGAGCGACGAGCTGACGGCGTCGTCGTCGGTGGCCTGGCGATCCGGCTGCTCCCGCCGTACAAGGAGGACTTGGAGCTCAGCTTCCAGCTGCGGCCCGATGAGTGGGGAAACGGGTATGCCACCGAGGCGGCCGGGGCACTCATCCGATGGGCGTTCACGCAGGACGTCTCCGAGCTGTTCGCGGTCGCCATCCCGAACAACTCCCGCGCGATCGCGACCTCCGAGCGGCTGGGCTTGGAGTGGGTCGGTGAGACCACCAAGTACTACGACTGCACGCTGCAGGTCCACCGGATCCGCCGCAGTGATGTGGGGGGTCCCTAGTCTTCCAACTCCGCACTGCCGGCAGGGGCGCGTCACGGCGAAGGTCGTCGCTGGGGCGGGGTGTGCGCTGCGGGGGCGGCGGCGAGTGAACGGATCAGATCGGTCGCGGTCACGATGCCCAGCAGTCGGTCGCCGTCGGTGACCAGCACGGCGTCCGATGTGTCCGCCTGCATCCGTCGGGCCGCGTCGGATCGCCGCGCCGTGACCGGCAGTTGTTCGACCGGTCGGGCGATTTCCCCGACGAGCAGCGACGACCCCGGCGCGAGTGGCTCGCCCTGCGCCACGCAGCGTATGAGGTCCGATTCCAGGACCAGCCCGAGGCACTGCCGGCCGGCCAGGACGGGCAGGTGGCGAACGCCGGTCGCTGCCATCAGGCGCAGCGCCGTGGATACCGGCGCGTCGGGGGTTATCCCGACCAGGTGTGTGGTCATGACCGCGGTGACCGGCGGGTCGTCGTCGACGGTCTCGGGTGGCGCGGCCAGTCGTTGCGGGTGGATGGGCATGAGGTGCTCCCTCGTTCTGCCGGGTCCAGCGAGCGTGCCGCCGACGGTCGTGTCGGCGGCAGGGGCGCATGGCCCCGGTCGGTCGGTCGGACGGCCCGGGTCGCTGCGGCGCGGGTCCGGAGAGGCTGGAGCGCAGTCAGCGCACCACGGCAACCGGGCAGCGGGCTGCATGTCCGGACGCGTCCGAGAGCAGGCGGGCCGGGTGCGCCGGGATCGCCACCCGGACGATCTCGACTTCGGGGTACTTCGCCGCCCAGCCGGCCGGCGCGTCGGCGCGCAGTCGCTGCCCGGTCGGTGAGCTGACCGCGGACGACGTCCACCGGCGGTGGGCGGACACGTGGGGCCTGAGCGCTCCGGTGGCATCCGGAGCCGGTATCGGGACCTTCGCCCCTGCCCGGTTCGTGCCCGGCCCGCGGATGCTGGAGGTGCCGGAGGTAGGACGGAGCAGCCGCCGGCCGCGGCTGTGCGGCGACCGCGTGTGCACATGATCCGCGCGAAAGCGATGAGACGGAGGACGAGGACATGGACGAGACCGGCACGGTCGTGGTGGGGGTGGACGGATCGCCAGGGTCGCGATCGGCCCTGCAGCACGCCCTGGAGGACGCGTCCCGGCGGCGCGCTCGGCTGCGCCTGGTCGCGGCGGTGCCGCTGCCCGAGTATTGGGCGACGGCCTACGGGATGAGCGCGCCGCCGCCCTCCGCCGAGACGGTCGCGGACGTGCGGGCCGAGGCGCAGCGGATGGTCGACGAGATGGTCGCCGCGCACCCCGGCATCGCGGCCGGGTTATCGATCGATGTCAACGCGATGCCCGGCACACCGGCCGAGGTGTTGCTGGAGGCGTCGCTGGGTGCCGATCTTCTCGTGGTCGGACACCGGGGGCGCGGTGCTTTCACGAGTGCCCTGCTGGGCTCGGTCGGGCTGCAGTGTGTCCTGCGTGCGGCGTGCCCGGTGACGGTCGTCCGGCCGGTGGCGGCACCGGCGGACCCGGAAGCGGTGGACCCGCAGGCGTGACGTCGGGCGCAACGGCCGCACCGGGCGCGCTGCGCGCGCGGCACGGGCCTGTGCGTGTTTGCCAGATACCCCTGTGGGTATTAGAGATGAGGCGGGGACCCGCCCCGCCGACACCGGAGACGGAGAACGAGCACATGGACTACGGCATGACGATCACCCTGGACCTGGCCTACGACCAGGCCGTGCCCGCGGTCAGGCAGGCGCTGCAGGATCAAGGTTTCGGCGTCCTCACCGAGATCGACGCCCAGGCAACCATGAAGGAGAAACTGGGCGTGGAGATGGAGCCCTACATCATCCTGGGCGCCTGCAACCCCCAGTTGGCCCACCGGGCTCTCGACGTCGACCGCCAGATCGGTCTGCTGCTGCCCTGCAACGTCGTCGTCCGCGCGGACGGCGACGGCCGGACCATCGTGTCGGCGCTGGACCCGCAGCTCATGGTCACCATCCCCGAGCGCGAGGGCCTGCGTCCGGTCGCCGACGAGGCAGGTCTGCGCATCCGGGCGGCGTTGGACGCCCTCACCGTCGGCTGACCGTGGCAGATCACCCGCCGCCGGCGGTACCCGATAGGTGACCGCGTCGCGCTGACTCGTGGGAGTGATGATCGTGTTCAACGGTTCGATGATGGGTTGGTTCTGGATCTGGCCGGTGCTCGTTCTGGTCGGGCTGGTCCTGCTCGGCTACCTGGCCTACGGGCTGGTGGGGGGTCGCGGGGCCGGATCGGCGACCGGGCATCCGTCCGCGCTGCACATTCTCGACGAGCGCTACGCCCGCGGTGAGATCGACGTGGACGAGTACCGCAGGCGCCGCGCGGAGCTGACATGACCCCGCGCCCGATCAGCCGACGACGCGTGATCATCCTGGGCGGTCTCGGCGCGGTCGGGGTCGGGGTCGGCGTGACCGGCTGGATCGCCGGGACCACGGGCGCCGGCTCGGGTGACCGACTGCAACCCGGCACCACCGGCGCCGAACTGGCGCAACCGCAGCTTCTCGACAGCCGCGACGGCCGCCTCGAGGTCGCCCTGACCGCCGCCCCGGGGGCGCGCATCGCGGGGCGCGACACCCGCGCCCTCGGCTACAACGGAACCTCACCGGGGCCGACGCTGCGAGTCCGCCCCGGCGACGAGCTCGCGGTGCGGTTGACCAACGGGCTCGATCAGCCTACGAACCTGCACACCCACGGACTGCGGGTGTCCCCGCAGGGCAACAGCGACAACCCGTTCATCACAGTCGAGCCGGGCGCCTCGTTCGACTACCTCTACCGGATCCCGCCCGACCACCCGGCCGGCACGCACTGGTACCACGCCCACCACCACGGCACCGTCGCCGACCAGACCTTCGGCGGACTGGTCGGCGCGCTGCTGGTCGACCGCGGACCCGACCTCCCGGTCGGTCTCGACCGGATTCTGCTGGTCTCCGACACCACCCTCGACGGTGACGGCCGGATCGTCGCCGCCGGCGCGATGGACCGGGCGATGGGCCGCCAGGGCGAGCTGGTGTTGGTCAACGGCCAGCACCAGCCCACCATCCCCGCGACCCCGGACACGACACAGCGCTGGCGGCTCATCAACACCTGCACATCACGGGTGCTCGACATCCGCCTCGCCGGCCACGAACTCCTCCAGGTCACCCAGGACGGGACGTTCCTGCCCGCCCCCGTGTCCGGGGACCGGGTCGTGCTCGCCCCGGGTAACCGCGCCGACGTCGTCGTGCGCCCCACCGGCACCGGCCGCTACGACCTCACCGCCCGACCCGTCGACCGCGGCGCCATGATGGGCGGCGCCGGCACGGCCGGCGGACCGGTCACCCTGGCCACCATGGTCACCGCCGGCGCGGGCGCCGCGTCGCCGCCGTTGCCGGCCACCCTGCCCGCCGAGACACTCCCCGCTGCGCCGGCGACCGCCCAGCGCCGGATCGCCTTCCAGATGGGCATGGGCGGCATGGGCGCGGGCGGAATGGGGTTCACCATCGACGGCCGCGCCTTCGACGGCGACCGTGACGACCAGACGATCACCCCGGGAACGACGGAGGAATGGACCGTCACCAACGACAGCCCGCTGGCGCACCCGTTCCACCTGCATGTGTGGCCGTTCACCGTCCTGGCCATCAGTGACGGCACCCCACCGGTCGGGGTACCGCAGGACGTCGTTCTGATCCCGGCCCGCGGCTGGGTCCGGCTGCGCATCCCGTTCACCACCTACTCCGGGCGCAGCGTCTACCACTGCCACATCCTCGACCATGAGGACGCCGGGATGATGGCCACCGTCAACGTCGGTGGCTGACCTCGGTTCCGGTCGACCATCGCCGTCGGGCCTGCCCTGCGCGGACTCAACGGGTGGGTCGATGTGCCACTGCCAACGGCCGTCGGTGGTGGCGCCGGCGGACCCGGCGGACGAGTTCGTCCGCGCCCCAGACGATCACCGGGAACGGCGCGATGAGGGCCAACTGGGCCAGGTCGAGCGATGCGGTACCGAAGACGTCCTGCAGCGGTGGGGCATAGATGACCGCACCGGTGAACACGAGCTCGAAGGCGATGCCGCCGACCAGCAGCGGGTTGGACCACAGGCCGATGGTGAACAGCGACGCGTGGTCGGTCCGGGCGGCGAACGCCGTGCCGATCTGGCAGGCGACGATGCCGGCGAATGTGATGGTCGTGGCCTGCAGATATGCATGGTGCAGGGGTGTACCCACCTCGGTGGGGTCACCGGGCTGCCAGCCGGCGCGCCACAGTACGACGAAGAACCCGCCCATCACCAGTACAGCGGACACCGAGCCCAGGAGCAGCCAGGCGCGGATCAGCAGCGCACGGTCGACGACGCCCGCGGTGCGCGGCCGGGGCGGGCGGTCCATCGAGCCGGGCTCGGCGGGTTCGCGGCCCAGGGCCAGTGCGGGCAGCGTCTCGGTGCCGAGGTCGATCGCGAGGATCTGCAGCACCGTCAGCGGCAGCGGCACCGCGCCGCCGGAGAGGGCGAAGACGAGGAAGGGCACGACCTCGGGCACGGCGTGGGCGAAGATGTAGAGCACGAACTTGCGGACGTTGTCGAACACCTGGCGTCCGCCGCCGACCGCGGCGACGATGGTGGCGAAGTCGTCATCGGTCAGCACCATGGTCGCCGCCTCGCGGGCGACGTCGGTGCCGGAACGGCCCATCGCCACCCCGATGTCGGCGTGCCGCAACGCCGGTGCGTCGTTGACCCCGTCGCCGGTCATGGCGACCACGTGCCCGTGGGTCTGCAGCGCCTCGCAGATGCGCAGCTTCGCCTCGGGGGAGGTGCGGGCGAACACCATCTCGTCGTCGCCGGAGAGCAGCGCGTCGAGCTCGGCGTCGCCCAACCGGTCCAGCTCGGATCCGGTGACGATGCGGCTACCTCCGTGACGATCGAGGGGGTGACCGATGCCGACCTGGCGGGCGATCTGGGCCGCGGTGGGTCCGTAGTCGCCGGTGACGACGTGGATGCGGATGCCGGCCCGGTGAGCATCGGCGACGGCCTCGGCGACCCCGGCGCGGGGCGGGTCGACCATCGCGACGAGCCCGAGCAGTCCCAGCCCGGATTCGGCGTCGCACCGGTCGTCCGGGACAGGGGCAGCGGGATCGAGGATCCGTCGCGCGATCGCGAGCACCCGCAGGCCATCGGCGGCGTACCGGTCGAGCGTGCGCTGCAGTTCGAGAAGCGCCGTGTCATCGAGCGGTCGGGCCTGGCCGTGTGGGTCCAGCAGGTGTGTGCAGCAGGGCAGGACGGTCTCGGGCGCACCCTTCGTGTGGATGGTCACGACGGCGGCCTCGAGGTCCACGGTGGACATTCGGGTGAGGTGTGGGTCGAACGGGAATACCGCCCGGCGGGCGGCGGTCCGTTCCGCTGGTTCGACGGCCACCCCCAGATCCGCGGCCAGGTGCAGCAGCGCCAGTTCGGTGGGATCGCCGATGCCCGCCGGCTGCGCGTCGCTCGGCGCCTCGGCCGTCGTGCACGCGGCCGCGGTCGAGGCGAGCAACCGCGCTCGCGGATCGTCCACCGCGGTCGTGGCGTCGAACTCCGTACCGGCGAGCCACAGCCGGGTGACCCGCATCCGGTTCTCGGTGAGCGTCCCGGTCTTGTCGGTGCAGATCACGGTGACCGAACCGAGCGTCTCCACCGCCGAGAGTCGCTTGACGACCGCGCCCCGGCCGGCGAGCTCGCGGACCCCGGCCGCCAGCGCCAGGGTGATGGTGGGCAGCAGCCCCTCCGGAACGTTGGCCACGATCAGACCGATCGAGAAGGTGATGGCGGCGGCCCAGCCGAGGCCGGCCGCGAGCCCGATGGGCACGAACGCCATCCCGATCACCACCGCGACGGCCGCGATGATCCAGGTCACCCGCCGTACCTGAAGTTCGAGCGGACTCGGCTCGGTCCGCCCGCGTCGGGACAGGGCGGCGATGCGGCCCAGCTCGGTGTGCATGCCGGTGCGGGTCACCACCGTGCTCGCCTCACCGGCGGTGCACGTGGTGCCGCTGAAGACGAGGTCGTGCGCCTCGAGCAGCAGGCCGGTCACCGCCGTCGGTTCCGCGGAACGGCTGATGGGTAGCGACTCGCCGGTCATCGCGGACATGTCGAGCAGGACCGTGCCCTCGATGATCCGCGCGTCGGCGCAGACCCGATGGCCTTCGGAGACGATGAGGACGTCACCGGGTACGAGGTCCGTGGCCGCGATCTCGCGCCGCACCCCGTCGCGCAGTACCCGGGCCGTCGCCGGCAGGAACGCGGCGAGCGCGTCCACCGCGCGCTCGGCCTGGCGCTCCTGTACGAAGGCGAACCCCGCGTTGAGGACGATCACGGCGATGACCGCGGCCGAGAGGGCGGGTGTTCCGCCCACCCACGCCAGGAGCGCGGCTACCGCCAGCAGGATCGCCAGCGGCTGGGTGAATTGGTCGAGCAGCTCACGTGGCCACCGTCGGCCGGTGCGGCGGGCCAGCTCGTTGGGGCCGTACACCGCCAGGCGCCGTGCGGCTTCCCGCCCGGCCAACCCCGCCGCCGACGTGCGCAGGTCGCGGAACAGCTCGGCCAGCGGACGACGCTGGTCGGTCTCCTCGGCGTCGGGGTCCGTGAGCCGGTCCCGCACGGAGTCGGCCGGGGCCGACGGTTTCTCACAAGGTGACACAGCCCGTGGCGTCACGCGCAATCGCCGGAGATCTGGGCCGCCCACAGGTCCGGACCGAACACCTCGTACCGGATCCGTGAGGCCGGGACCCCGCGCGCCAGCAGGGTCGATCTCGCCTGACGCATGAACGGCAACGGCCCACAGGTGAACACCTGGATGTCGTCGGGCAACTGCACGTCGGACAGGTCCATGAACCCCTGGCGCGAGAGGTGGTCGTCGGCGTCGACGCTCTCGTACCAGGTGTAGGCGGTGAAATCGTCG
>JBKJPD010000578.1:0-3748 GCA_046595345.1 Pseudonocardia sp. | reverse complement strand
CCAGACCGAGACACCCACCACCGACCAGGTCAGGCAGGCGGCGCAGACTGCTGGGGTCCCCGTCGTCTACGTAGCCGGTTTCTCCCTTGGGGAGCGTCTCGGTGACGTAGACGACGGGAACCCCAGCAGTCTGCGCCGCCTGCCTGACCTGGTCGGTGGTGGGTGTCTCGGTCTGGGCGTTGAGAATCAGCGCCTTGACCGGGTCGCCCGAGAACAGCGCGAGTGTCGCCCGGAGGATGGCGGCGGGCGGGTCGGTGTCCTCCTCGACGGCCCGGGAGAACTCCCTGGGCGTCGCGTCGATCAGCCCGGCGGCCGCGATGAGGTAGCCGGGGACCGGCTCGGTGATGGCGACCCGCGCACCGGGATGCGCGACGCCGATCGCCTTGGTCTTCGCGGTCAGCGCCTCGATCTCGGCGGTGAACGCCTTGGCGTTGGCCGTGTACTCGGCGGCGTGCGTGGCGTCGGCGGCGCCGAGGTCGGTGGCGAGTTGGGTGGCGAGTTTCTGCATCGTGGGCAGGCTGTACCAGAAGTGCTCGTTGAACCCACCGTCCGGCGCGGGGACGGGGACGAGCCCCGACAGCGCGGCGACGTCGATCACCGTCGGTGTGCCGCCCGCGGCCGCCACGAGCCGCGTCATCCAGGTGTCGTATCCGCCACCGTTGTACACGACCACCGAGGCACCGGAGACCTTCACGGCATCATCGGGGGTGCTCTCGTAGGAGTGCGGGTCCGCGGCGGGGTTGGTCAACAACGACTTGACGGTGACGCGGTTGCCACCGATGGCCTCGGCGATGCTGCCGTAGATGTTCGTCGAGGTCACGACGGTGATCCCGGTATCCGCCGCGGGCACCGTCGGGGAGCCGCAGGCGGCGAGGGCCAGCGCAGCAAACGTTGCGACGGCGGCGTGGCGGAGGGGCATGGTCGGGTCTCCCGGAACGGCGTGGGTGGGGTTCGAGAACTGACAATACACTGATAATCGTTGTCGATTCACTCGACAGTGTGAACCGCCACTTTCCAGTGACGAGTCTGAACCGTTACGGTTCAGCGATGCCCGGGCTTCCGAATGTCCGACGAGCAGCAACGCTCGCCTCGCTGGCCGCCGAGTTGGGCGTATCGAGAACCACGGTGTCCAACGCCTACAACCGGCCCGACCAGCTCTCCGCTCCGCTACGGACCCGGGTGCTGGAAACGGCGCGGCGGCTCGGCTATCCCGGACCGGACCCCGTCGCCCGTTCGCTGCGCACGCGCAAGGCCGGGGCCGTCGGCCTGCTGCTGACCGAGGCCCTGTCCTACGCCTTCCGAGACCCCGCCGCCACCGGCTTCCTCGAAGGCCTCGCGCTGGCATGCGAGCAGGCGGGGCAGGGGCTGCTACTCGTCCCGGTCAGCCCCGAGCACGCCGACGTCACCTCCGTGCACCAGGCCGGGGTCGACGGATTCGTCGTCTACTCGGTACGCGAGGACGACCCGCACTTCCTCGCAGTCCTGGAACGCCCGGTGCCGATCGTGGTGTGCGACCAGCCGCACGGCGTCGAGGGCGTCGACCGGGTGGGCGTCGACGACCGCGCGGGGATGCTCGGGCTGACCCGGCACCTGACCGGGCTCGGGCACCGGCGCATCGGGGTGCTCTGTATGCGGCTCGGACCCGAACGAAACGACGGCCGCGCGGAGCAGGCCCGCCAGGCGGGTGTCAGCTATCCGGTACAGCGCGACCGGCTCGCCGGCGTCCGCGACGGCCTCGGCGAGGTCGGCGTCGACTGGGCGTCCGTGCCGGTGATCGAGCGGTTCGAGCACAGCGTCGCCGCCGGGCAGGCGGCCGCGGCCGAGCTGCTCACTGCCCATCCTGATGTCAGCGCGATCGTCTGCACGTCCGATGTCCTCGCCCTCGGTGCCCTGCGGCATGTCGCGGAACGGGGCCTGTCGGTGCCCGAGGACGTTTCTGTGACGGGTTTCGACGGAGTGCCCGAGGCCGAGCGCGCCGGGCTCACGACCGTGGTCCAGCCGATGCGGGAGAAGGGTCGGGTAGCGGGGGAGCTACTGCTGGACCGCGGCGACCGCAACCGCCCGCGGCACGTCACGTTGCCGACGGAGCTCCGGATCGGTACGACGAGCGGCGAGCCGCGGGTCGAGCACCGATTCTTCTCAGGCTGGTAGCTGCACGGCGGCGCGGGCGGCGAGGAGCTGCTCCAGCACCGCGGCCATCGCCGCCGGATCGGCTACCCGGTGGGCCGCGGCCGTCTCGCCGGCGCCGACCTTGACGCCCAGGTCGCCGGTGCGCAGGCGCCGGAATGCGGTCTCGTCGGTGACGTCATCGCCCGCGAACAGCACCGCGTCGACGCCGAGCCGCTCGCGCAGCATGTCGACCGCGGCCCCCTTGTTCACCTGGAGCACTGCAAGGTCGAGTACGGCCTTGCCCGGTGTCGCCTCGACGCCGGGGCGGGCGGCGGGGCCGGCGCGCACTGCGTCCATGACCCGGGCGGCGACGTCGGGTGACGCGTTGCGGACGTGTACTGCCACCCCGGCCCGCTTGTACTCGAGTGCGACGCCGGGCTCGCCGTCCACGAGCTCGCGCAGTTCGGCGGCGAGCCGGTCGAGGCGGGCGCGCTGGTCGTCGTCGAGAACGACGGCGGCGCTGTCGTCGAACTCCCCGCCGTGGCTGCCGATCATCCGCACCGGCATGCCCAACCCCGATACCTCGGCCAGGTCGGCGAGCCCGCGCCCGGAGACCAGTACGACGGTGGTGTCGGGCAGGGTGGCCAGCGACCCGATCGCGGCGGCCGACGCGGGCAATGGGCGTGCGTCCGAGGGCACCGCGACGATCGGCGCGAGCACCCCGTCGAAATCGAGCGCGACGAGCAGCCTGCGAACACCGGCGAGCGCGTGCACGGCGTCCTGCAGGTCGGTCATCCGGTGGTTCTGGGGAGGCCGAGTGTGTCGAGGAACGACCGGGCCCACCTGTCCACGTCGTAGGCCAGTACCTGTTTGCGCAGTATCTTCATCCGCTTGTGGCCTTCGGCGGGCGACATCGTCAGCGCCGCGTACAGCGCATTCTTGACCCCGTCGGTGTCGTGCGGGTTGACCAGCACCGCTTCTTTGAGCTCGATCGCGGCACCGGCGAACTCGGAGAGCACCAGTACCCCGCCGAGGTCGGACCGGCAGGCCACGTACTCCTTGGCGACCAGGTTCATCCCGTCGCGCAGCGGCGTGACCAGCATGACGTCCGCGGCGACGAAGAACGCCGCGAGCTCGTCGCGCGGCAGCGACTGGTGCAGGTAGTGCAGCACCGGACGGCCGACACTCGCGTACTCGCCGTTGATCCGGCCGACGGACTGCTCGATGTCGTTGCGCATCTTCTGGTAGTGCTCGACAGCCTCCCGGCTGGGGGTGGCGAGCTGGATCATCACGGTGTCGTCGGCCAGTCCGTCGGCGAGCAGCTCCTCGAACCCGAGCAGTCGGACGTTGATGCCCTTCGTGTAGTCGAGCCGGTCGACGCCGAGGATGACGCGGGCCGGGTCGCCGAGGTCGGCACGGATCTGTTTCGCCCGTTCCTGCACCTTCGGGCTGCGGGAGAGCTCGTCGAGCGCCTTCGAATCGATCGAGATGGGGAAGGCGCCGAGCTTGACGGTGCGGCGGTCGTAGAGCACCTCGGCGCGGCTGGGGCCCGGCACGGCGCCGCTGAGGTGGGTGGCCAGCCAGCGAAAGTTGCGCGAGCCTCCGGAGGTGTGAAAGCCGACGAGGTCGGCGCCGAGGA
>JBKJPD010000577.1:0-3879 GCA_046595345.1 Pseudonocardia sp. | reverse complement strand
GTAGGCGGCGAGGCTCTGCGAGTCGGTGATCTCGCCGCGCGTCGCCATCGCCTCGAACTCCGCTGTGGTGAACCACGCCGCGCGCATGTCCTGTTCGGTGTGCTCGCGCTGCACCGGGCCGGCGGTCAACTCCGTCGCCAGCCACACCGTCCCCCGTTGGCTCGACATCCCCGGCGCCACATCGAGTCGGCCGATCAGCTCCATGCGGGCGGCCACGAGCCCGGTCTCCTCCTGCAGTTCCCGCACGGCGAGATCGGCCGGGTCGACGGCGGCCCGGTCGGGGGCGGTGCCGGCGGGGAATTCCCAGCGACGCTCCCGCACCGGGTAGCGGAACTGTTCGACGAGGTGCAGCCTGTCCCCGTCGCGCGCGATGATCAGCGCGTACGTGGGTTTGTCGACGACCCCGTAGATGCCGTCGGTGCCGTCGGCGCGGCGCACCGCGTCCTCGCGCACCGTCATCCAGCTGTTGGCGTAGACCTGGCGGCTGCTGAGCGTCTTCACGGTGAATACCGTGGCGTGCCGGCCCTTGACTCCGGCGGGTCCGTGGAGTGATGTAGGACACATGGCTGCCCCGAACTTGCATCCGACTCCCGCTGCGAAGGTGCGGGCCGCCGATTCGCCACCTCCTGATCCGCCACCTTCCAAGGCGACCGAGCCCACCGGCGGTGGCCTGCTCGCCATCGTCACCGGCGTCGCCGCCAACGTGCCGGTGGTCGCCGCGGCGACCACCCGGCTCGTCGGTGAGCTCGCCGGGGTGGTGACCGGTCGGTCGGAACTGGAGCCGGCGCGCGGGGACCGCCGCTTCAGCGACCCGACCTGGTCGGACCATCCGGGCTACCACTGCGTGATGCAGGCCTACTTGGCGACGTGCCGGGCTGTCGACGAGATGGTGGACGGCGCAGACCTGCCCGACTGGCGTGACCGCGAACGCGTCCGGTTCGTGGCCGCAGTGCTCACCTCCACGTTCGCCCCGACGAACACGGTGCTCGGCAATCCGGCCGCGCTCAAGCGCGCGTTCGAGACCGCCGGCGCGAGCCTGGCCCGGGGGGCACGGCAGTGGCTCTCGGACGTGCGGCACAACGGCGGGATGCCGCAGCAGGTCGACCGTGGCGCCTTCGTCGTCGGCGAGGACCTGGCCGTGACACCGGGCGCGGTCGTCTACCGCGACGCCGTGCTCGAACTGCTGCAGTACAAGCCCGCGACGGCCCAGGTCCGGCAGATCCCGGTGGTGGTCGTACCGCCGCAGATCAACAAGTTCTACTTCATGGACCTGGCGCCGGGCCGCTCGCTCATCGAGTACGCCGTGTCGAGAGGGCAGCAGGTGTTCGCCATCTCCTGGCGCAACCCCACCGACGAGCAGCGAGACTGGAACCTCGACACCTACGGCACCTCGATAATGGCGGCCCTGGACGCCGTCCGTGCGGTCACCCGTTCGGAGCAGGTGAACCTTTTCGGCCTGTGCGCGGGCGGCATCACCACATCCACCGTGCTCAACCACCTGTTCGCCACGGGCGACGGTGACCGGGTGCGCACGGTGAGCTTCGGGGTCACGTTGCTGGACTGGTCGGCGAAGGCGCCCGTCGGGATGCTCTCGGTGCCCGCCCTGATCCGCTTCGCGACCTGGCGGTCGCGCCGGGCGGGGGTGCTGGACGGCCCGTCGCTGGGGTCGGTGTTCACCTGGATGCGGCCCAACGACCTCGTCTGGAAGTACGCGGTCAACAACTGGCTGCTGGGTGAGGACCCGCCGTCGTTCGACATCCTGGCTTGGAACGCCGATGCCACGAATCTGCCCGGAGCCCTGCACGGACAGTTTCTGGAGATCTTCGAGCGCAACGCGCTGGCCCATCCCGGCGACCTGACCGTGCTCGGCTCACCGGTCGACCTCCGACAGGTCACCACCGAGGCCTACGTGACCGGTGGCACCACCGACCACCTCACGCCGTGGAACGGCTGCTACGCCTCGGCCCGGCTGCTCGGCGGGCCGTCGACGTTCGTGCTCACCAACTCGGGCCACATCCAGACCCTCGTGGCGCCACCGGGCAACAAGAAGTCGCGGTACTGGACCGGTCCGGACCCCACCGAGGACGCGGACGCGTGGCGGGCCGCGGCCACCGAGCACGAGGGCACGTGGTGGGAGCACTGGGCAGGCTGGATCGACGAGCGGTCGGGGCCGCTGAAGAAGGCGCCGATCGCGCTCGGCGCCAAGCATCATCCGCCGCTGGCCGCCGCCCCGGGCACCTACGTGTTCGCGCAGGCCTGACCGGCCGCCGCGGATCGACCTACGGCCCGCTCACCGGCTGCAGCCGGATCGCGGGGACGGGTCGCCCGGGGCCGACGGTAGAGCCGGGGCAGTAGGGTCTGAGCGGTGCGTCTCGTCATTGCCCGTTGCCAGGTCGACTATGTCGGCAGGCTGACCGCACACCTGCCGATGGCGCCGCGACTGCTGCTCGTCAAGGCCGACGGGTCGGTGAGCATCCACGCCGACGACCGCGCCTACAAGCCGCTGAACTGGATGAGTCCCCCGTGCTGGCTCGAGGAGCAGCCCGGGGTCTGGACGGTGCGCAACAAGGCCGACGAGTCTCTCGTCATCACGATCGATGAGGTGCTGCACGACACCAGCCACACCCTCGGGGTCGATCCCGGCCTGGTGAAGGATGGCGTCGAGGCGCACCTGCAGGAACTGCTGGCCGCGCACCCCACCGTGCTCGGCGAGGGGTTCACACTGGTCCGCCGTGAGTACATGACGGCCATCGGGCCCGTCGACCTGCTGTGCCGCGACCCCGCCGGGCGCCACGTGGCCGTCGAGATCAAGCGCCGCGGCGAGATCGATGGGGTCGAGCAGCTCACCCGGTACCTCGAACTGATGAACCGCGACCCGCTGCTCGCCCCCGTCGCGGGGGTCTACGCCGCGCAGCAGATCAAGCCGCAGGCCCGGACCCTGGCCGAGGATCGCGGCATCCGTTGCGTGGTCGTGGACTACGACACCCTGCGCGGCACGGAAAGCACCGACCTGCGTCTGTTCTGAGCTGTCCGCGCGCGGCGGTCCAGGTTCGGCCTGCCAGGGCCACAGCAGACCCGTTCGGGCCGGGTCGGGGGACTTACCCTGGAGTAATGACCGCTACCGAGGTGCCTGCCGTGCCCGCGACCTTCGCGTCACTCCACCCGGGTACCGACGAGGTTGTCGGCACCCATCCCGTGCACGACTCCGCCGCCGTCGAGGCCGCCGTGGCGCGGGCGGTCGAGGCCGCGCGGTGGTGGGCCGACCTCGGTTTCGCGGAGCGGCGCACACGGCTGGGGGAGTGGCGAAAGGCGCTCGTCCGCAGGCTCGACGATCTCGCCCGCATCGTCTGCGACGAGACCGGAAAACCCTTCGACGACGCGCGGCTGGAACTCGTTCTCGCGATCGACCACCTCGACTGGGCGGCGAAGAACGCGGAGAAGGTCCTCGGGCGGCGGAAGGTTGCCCCCGGCCTGCTGATGAGCAACCAGGCGGCCACCCTGACCTACGTGCCGATCGGTGTCGTCGGCGTCATCGGGCCGTGGAACTATCCGGTGTTCACCCCGATGGGCTCGATCGCCTACGCGCTGGCCGCGGGCAACGCGGTGGTGTTCAAGCCCAGCGAGCTGACGCCGGGCGTGGGCGTCGCGCTGGCCGACACGCTCGCGGAGATAGTCGAGGGCAGGGCGCTGTTCCAGGTGGTCACCGGGTTCGGGGGGACGGGCGCGGCGCTGTGCCGGGCCCCGGGTGTCGGCAAGATCGCGTTCACCGGGTCGACGGCCACCGGCAAGCGGGTCATGGCCACCTGCGCGGAGACGCTCACCCCGGTGCTCATCGAGTGCGGTGGCAAGGACCCGCTGATCGTCGACTTCGACGCCGAC
>JBKJPD010000482.1:0-3011 GCA_046595345.1 Pseudonocardia sp. | reverse complement strand
TACCTCACGGCCGTGTCGAAAATGCTCGCGCGCCACTGGCCGCTCCCAGGCCTGAAGCAGGTCGGTAGTAGGGGGTATTGAACTTCAGACGTCGCAGTCAATGTGTCGGGAACCCGACGATCCCCAGCACTCTGTGCACGGGACCTCGCCCGCGATCGGGGAAGGCGAAGACGTCGCGGTCATCCGCCGGGAGTCCTGGCGGGCCGTGGAGCCCCGGGCCGCCGAGCTGCTCGGTGTCACCGAACGAGGTGGGGCGGACGCAGCGCACCGTGGCTCGACGCCCTCGGCATTCGCTGCTGTCGCCGGCCAGATGGGCGAAGTGGAGCTACCCGATCCGGTTGCACCCGCCCCGGGCCTACGCACCGCGTATGCGCAGGTCATCGATCCGCGGAAGCCTCACGGCTATGCGCCCACCCGTCGACCACCACCACATCGTCCATCACCGTAAACGCTTACTACTTGTAGTAACTAAATGGCTCTTTCAAGTGAAACTTCAAATCAGTCGTGTGAATAACAACAGCCGGTGACCGAATTCATCGTTAGACTCTTCCAATCACACCGGATTCTTGTATCTCCGAACATGAAAGGGTCACTCACATGAACAGCCTCACCCGGCGCATTCTGTGCACCACTGTCGCCGCGGCCGCCATAGGCACCATCGGCGCCGGCCTCGCCGGCCCGGCCTTCGCGGCCGCACCGAACGCATCCATGGAGATGCAGAAGGTCCTCACCATCAATCCAGAGCAGGTCCCGGCACCGCCGGCACCGCCGGCACCCCCGGCGTTCCCAGCACCCCCTGCACCCCCAGCGCCCCCGGCACCTCCGGCGTTCCCGGCAGTCCCCTGAGAGCGATTTCCATAACGATCATGCCGTGAGGTCACCTTGCTCAGACCTGGTCTTAAAACCGGGTGTGTCGCCACGTGATCTTCGGACCGTGATCGTTGATCGTCTCCCATCGTGGCAAGAACGCAGCAGCAGCGATTGGTCGAGGACCGGCTCTGGGAGCTGCTCGAGCCGTTGAGCCGCCGTGCCCCGTTCCTCGCGGACCGGGTGGCCGACTGTGGATCGGCGACCCGGCCGCGCTGGAACGGATCCTGTTCGTGCTTGGCACCGGCTGCCGCTGGCGGGACCTGCCCGAGGAGTTGGGGTGCGGGTCCGGGCACACCGCGTGTGCGACCACGGTTCCCGGGTGTCGGCTCCCGCCGGTCGAGTTTCGACCGGTTCTCCATCAGGCACCGAGCCGGGGTGACTCTGCTGCCGCGGCCGTCGGCCGGCACCACCTCCGTGGAGCCGGCCGAACCCTCGAGCGGCTGCTGGTCAACGAGTCACGCGGCGTGATTTCCGCGTCAGCCGAGGAGCCCCGAGGTGTGCCGGGCGGCGGATCGGGTATTCGCGTCGTATGAGCATCGAACCGCGGTCACTGACCTACACCGTTCCCGGCATGGAGGCGAAGGCGTCCGCCGCCATCATCGAGATCCTGCAGGGCCGCCTGCACGCCTTGAACGACCTGGCGCTCACGCTCAAGCACGTCCACTGGAACGTGGTCGGCCCGCACTTCATCGCGGTGCACACCATGCTCGACCCGCAGGTCGAGAGCGTCCGGGCCATGGTGGACGCCGTGGCCGAGCGCATCGCCACGATGGGTGGATCCCCGATCGGGACGCCGGGTGCGCTGGTGGCCGAACGCACCTGGAACGACTACTCCGTGGGCCGCGACGACGCCATCTCCCATCTCGGAGCGCTCGACCTCGTCTACACCGGCGTGGTGGGGGACCACCGCGCCGGTATCCGGAAGACCGAGTCGCTGGACCCGGTCACGCAGGACATGCTGATCGCGCAGTCCGCCGAGCTCGAGCAGTTCCAGTGGTTCGTGCGGGCACACCTGGAGAACTCGGACGGAACCCTGCGCTCGGCCGGGGCGACGACCGAGAAGGCGGCGGCCGGCAAGGTCTCCGCCTCGTCGGCGCGCTGACCGACACCGTGCGGCGGCGGGTGGTTCTCACCGACGACGGTCCGATCCCGCTCCCGGACCAGTCGAACCTGTCCTTCCCGGCGGCAGGACGGTTCGATCCCGACGGACGGTCGTGGAGGTGTGCACCTGTCGTCGCAGCAGGCGGTTCCCGTGGTGCGACAACGAGCGTCGTGGGACATGCCGGCGAGGAAGGTGACCAGGTTCGGCCCGCGTGGTCGGTGGTCCGGTGTTGCTTCTGGTGGGCGCGTGCTCGTCGTCGCGCTCCGTCGGGTCGGTGGCCGCCGGGTCGGGCGGGTTCCAGTAGTCGAAGTCGCGGTGCAGGTTGTGCAGATCGTTGCGGGCCAGGCGCTGCGCTGTCGGCGCCCCAGCTCGGCGGCGTCCGCGCGCCGCCGCGCCAGGACCGCGGCGCGTTCCTCATCCGAGAGCTGGCCCTGCGGGTACGCGGTGCTTAGCCAGGTGTCGCCACGGAAGATCTCGATCCGGCGTAGGTCATGCGGGGTGTAGCGAACCTGTACCCGTTCGCCGACCCCCACCGAAATGGATCCCGTCCCGGTTGATCGTGCGCTCGACGTCGGCCAGCAGCAGCCACCGCAACTGCTCCTCGGGCACCTGGCGCACCGGGGTCGGATCGGCGCACCAGCGCTGCAGCGGGGTCAGCCCGCCCAGCGCCGAATGGGGCCGCACCGTGTTGTAGTCGATCACCCACTCGGCGAAGCGGTCCACGAACAACCCCAGCGCCATCGGCGGGGCGTCCGGTCCGTAGAGCCGTCCGTCCGCAGCGCGGGGGCCCTGGGTGTAGAACGGCAACCCGGACAGGAACTCCTGGTCCACGGTCCGGTTCGCCCGCTCGACCTTGCCCTTCTGGTGCGGCGCGTAGGCCTGGGTCGGGGCCGGCGTGGTGCCCAGCACCCCACACACCCGCTTCAGCGCGAGGGTGGCGAACTCCAACCCGTTATCGGGAACCAGCGACTGCGGCACCCCACCGAACGAGCCCTGCGACGACGGCGCCGGAGGGCGTCCTGCGGATCTGGTTCGCGCA